>JBDUAG010000533.1:0-3403 GCA_040004785.1 Burkholderiales bacterium
GGATCTTCTTGTACTCCTCGGCGACCGGCAGCAGCGCCAGCGCGACGCCCGACGAGCTCGGCCCGACTGCGATGTCGGCCTTGTCGTCGCCATAGGCGGTGGCGAGCAGGCTCTTGCCGACGTCGGGCTTGCCCTGGTCGTCCTTCTCGATCACGACAATCTTCTTGCCGGCGACCATCATCGTGCCGCCGGTGGCGTAGTCCAGGCCCATCATCAAACCGGTCTGGGTCTGCTTGCCGTAGGCCTCCAGCGGGCCGGACTTGCTGTAGACGTGGGCGATGCGGATCTCGCCCTTGGTCTGCGCGAAACTGGCGGCCGGTGCGAGCAGCGCCAGCGCCGCAGCCATGAACAGGGGTGAACGCATGGGTGGTGTCTCCTGACTTGAATCGGCTGTGACAGGCAATCGTCGTGCCAACACGCACCGAATAAGTGCAAACCCTGAGTTTGTCGGGCTGAGCGAGGGCGGTCTTCGTAGCAATTGAGACTTGTTTTCGGACAATTCCAGGATCTTGTGTCCGACATTAGATCAATGTCTGAGTATCAGACTCAGAGCTTCATCTCCAGCCGGAACTGCACGTTCAGATAGGTCGGCGCGGTGCTGGTCGAGGTCTCGCGGTACGGCACTGGCGTGACCGGGTCGGCACTGTCGACGCTGCCGCCGGTGACGTAATCGCGCGGGTTCAGGTTGCTCGCGGTCACGCGCAATTGAAGTGTTGGGTGAAAGACCCACAGCGCGTAGGCATCGACCACCAGCTTGCGGCTCTGGTAAGCGGTCTGCACTTCGCTGACGCGGGTGTCGTAGCCCGGCGTCCAGTTCAGGTTGCCGCCCAGCGTGAGCGGCAGGCCGGGCACGCGGTAGTCGGCGCCGAGGTTGGCGGTGCAATCGGGCTGCTGGTCGAGCCGGTTGTCGGGGCCGGGCACGCTCTTGACGCGCGAGCGGAACAGGCTGGCGTTGGCGCGCACATCGACCTTGGGCGCGTTGTCACCCATCACGTCGCTCAGGCGGAACTTGGCTTCGAGCTCCAGGCCCTGCGTCACCGCATCGCCGATGTTCTGCGGCCGCGAAACGTAGCGCTGCTGCGGCGACCACGACACTGTTTCCAGCATGGTCTGGCTGCGCATGTAGTTGCGGATCTCGCGATGAAACAGGTTCGCGCTGAGCAGGCCGCCGGCCGACAGGTAGCGCTCGACGGCAACGTCGATGCCGGTCGCGAGTTCGGGCCGCAGCCCCGGGTTGCCCGCGTAGTCGGGTTGGGTCGGCGTGTTCGGGCCGGGCGCGGGCCAGCGCGTGTTGACGCGCGGCCGGGCGATCAGGTTCTGCAGGGTCGGCGACCGGTAGCTGCGCGTCAGGCTGAAGCGGAACTGATCGCGGCCTTCGGGTTCGGGCTTCCAGACCGCGTGCAGCAACGGCGTCCAGACGCTGCTGCGGTTGCGCGCGTCCGCGCTCTCGCCACTGCCCTGCGTCGTGATGCCCTCCCAGCGCAGGCCGGCGTGCAGCGCCCATTGCGGCGTCAGGCTCCATTCGTCCTGCGCGAACGCGGCGAAGCGCAGCGACGACGCGCTCACGTTGTCGCCGAAATCGACCAGCAGCGGGAGCCCGTCCTGCAAGGTCGTGCGCTGCTCGTTGCGGCGATTCGTCTCGCCCTCGACGCCGGTGACGACCGTATGATCGCCTTCGAGCACGCGCGTGAACTTGGTGGCGAGCAGCAGGTTGCGGTCGACGATGTCGTAGCGATCGTCGAGCGTGCGGCTGAGCGCGCCGGCGGTTGTTTCCTCGCGCACGGTCGCACTGAGGCTGCGGCCCTGGCCGAGGCCGAACTTCGTCTCCAGCCGGCCGCCGGCCTCGAAGCGGTGATTCCACTGGCCGTTCAGGCGCGACAGGGTGAAGCTGCCGTCGCCGGCGGTGTCGCTGGAGTCGTAGGGCACGGCCAGCGCGCCCGCGGTCTGCGTCAGGTTGCCATGGCGCTGCGTCGAGCCGGTGCCGTGGATCAGCAACGGCATCAGCGTGACGCTGTCCAGCCCCGCCTCGCTGCGCCACTGCAGGCGGCCGGTCGCATGGAGGCCGCGGCGCTTCTCGTGCACTGTGCCCACGTCGGTCTGGGCCAGCAGCAGTGCTTCGTCGATCAGGCTGCGATCGACGGTCGTGGTCGTGCTGCCGCTCTGGCGATCCTGGCTGAACACGCTCAACGAGTAGTTGACGATGAACCCGCCGACCGGCTCGTTGCGCGTCCACACCAGGCTCGGTTGCAGCCGGCCGTTCTCGACGCCGGCAATCAGGCGCAGGTCGTTGATGTGCTTGTTGAACCCTTCGCGCGTGATGATGTTGATCGTGCCGGCGATGGCGCGCGCGCCGGTCTCGGCCGTCGGCGCGCGCAGGATCTCGATGCGCTCGACCTGCTCGGGCGTCAGCGAGTCGAGCGAGAAGCCCGGCGGGATGCGCTGGCCGTCGAGCAGGATCTGCGTGTAGCCGCTGCCCAGTCCACGCAGCCGGATGTTGCCGCCGCGCCCGGGCCGACCCTGCATCGTCACGCCCGGCAGGCGCTTGAGCACGTCGCCGAGGTTGCTGTCGCCGTAGCGATCGATCTCGTCGCGGCCGATCACGATCTTGGCGGCGGTCGATTCGCGCCGCTCCTGCGCGTCGCCGGGACGTGTCGCGGTGATCTCGACGCGCTTGAGCTGTGTGGCAGCCGGCGCCGAAGCGCCCGAGGCAGCAGGCGCGGGGGCCGCGGTCTGGGCCATCGCCTGCAGCGCGAACCCGAGCAGCACGACGCCGACGCACGCCACCCGCCGGCGCACCACGCGCATCAGGGCTCGGGCCGCGCGCTCTGCGTGGCGAGCTTCTCGTACAGCGTCGCCCGTGCGATGCCGAGCAGCCGCGAGGCGGCCAGCTTGTTGCCGCCGGTGGCGGCCAGCGCGGCCTGGATCGCGCGCGTTTCGAGTTCGGCAATCGCCTGCGGCAGCGGCGTGATCTGCCACGGCGTGGCCGCCTCGGCGGCGGGCCCCTCGGGCGCCGGCGCACAAACCGAGACCGCGCGCGTCGCTGCGCCCGCGGGCACCCCGTGCAGCACGCCGGCGAAGTGGCTCGCCGCCAGCACCGGGTCGTCCGTCATCAGCGTGGCCTGCTCCAGCGCGTTGCGCAGCTCGCGGATGTTGCCCGGCCACCGGTGCCGGGCGAGCAGGTCCAGCGCGTCCGGCGTCAGGCTCTTGTGCGGCAGGCCGCTGCGCCGCGCGATGTCTTCGGCGAGCGCCTCGACCAGCGCCTCCAGATCGGCCGCGCGTTCGCGCAGCGCCGGCAGGCGGATCGGCAGCACGCTGAGCCGGTAATACAGGTCGGCGCGGAAGCTGCCGGCCGCCACCATCGCCGGCAGGTCGCGGCTGGTCGCCGCGATGATGCGCACGTCGA
>JBDUAG010000069.1:0-11462 GCA_040004785.1 Burkholderiales bacterium
TCCAGCGGAAGATGTCGAAGTCGTGGATCAGCATGTCGCGAAAGATGCCGCCCGACGCCTTCAGGTACTGCACCGGGGGCGCGCCGGGATCGCGGCTGGTGACGACCAGCATCTCCGGGTTGCCGATCTCGCCGCGTGCGAGCCGCTCGCGGGCTTCGTTGAAGGTCGGGTCGAAGCGGCGCTGAAAACCAATCATGCAGGCGACGCCGGCCGCCTTCACGGCCTCGGCGCAGGCCACGGCGCGTGGCACCGACAGGTCGATCGGCTTCTCGCAGAAGATGTGCTTGCGCGCCGCGGCGGCACGGTTGATGAGGTCGCTGTGGGTGTCGGTCGGCGAGGCGATCGCGACCACCTCGATCGATGCGTCGGCGAACACCGCCTCGGGGGTGGACACGCTCGCGCCGACCTGCGCGGCGAGCTGGGCGGCACTGTCGCCCACCGGGTCGCAGACGAAACGCAGCGTCACGCCTGGCAGCGCTGCGAGGTTGGCGGCGTGGATGCGGCCGATGCGGCCGGCGCCGAAGAGGGCGACGTTTTTCATGGAGTCTCCGTATGAAATGAGGCTTGGACCGAGCCGGGTTCAACCAGGCTTGCGAGCGGCCGCACGGCCGGCTGGCAAGGTGATCGAGGCGGGTTGGTAGTCGAGCTCGAGCCGATAGGCCAGCGCGATGAACAGGCTTTGCGCCAGCGCCATCGTGTTGGTGAGGGCGCGGAAGCCGAAGGTCGAGCTCTCGGGCACCAACAATGTCGCGGCGGCCTCCTTGGCCAGCGGGCTCATGCGGCTGTCGGTGATCGCGATTAGGCGGGCGCCGCGCGCCACTGCCAGTTGGGCCGCCAGCGCCGTCTCTTCGGCGTAGGGCGCGAAGCTGATCGCGATCATCACGTCACCCGCACGCAGCGAACGCAATTGGCCTTCGTGCATCGCGCCCAGCCCACTGATCAATTGCAGTGGCTTGTCGGTGTGCTGCAGCGCGTAGGCCAGGTAGGCCGCGACCGGGAACGCGCGCCGCGCCGCGACGACCCAGATGCACGGCGCCTCGGCCAACAGTTGCACGGCGTCGCCGAGGGTCGAGGCATGCAGGTCGCGCTGCAACTCCTGCATCCCGGCGATGGCGCCGCTGATGAACTCGTGGGCGATGTCGGCGCTCGACAGGCGGCCCTGCGCCGCGTCGATGACCTCGCGGATGCGCGCCTGGTAGTTGTGGCTCGGCGCGATCTGCTGGGCCAGCCCGTCGCGAAAGATCTTCTGCATCTCGGTGTAGCCCGAGTAGCCGAAGTGCTTGGCAAAGCGCACCACCGCCGACGGCTGCACCGCGCAGCGCGCGGCCACGTCCTGGATGCGCTCGAGGCCGAGCTGGTCGCGACGTTGCTCGACGTAGCGCGCGATCAGCTTGAGCTGCTTGCTCAGGCCGGCGAACTCATGCCCGATGCGCGTCAGCAACTGCTCTGCGGCCGGGTTGGTCACAGGCATCGCGGGTCCAGCGGGCGGGGCGGCGATGCGCTTGATTCGGCGGGTCGGGCTCATCGATTGTTGGGCGTGTGGAGGCTGCGGCGGAGGTGGCCGCCGATGCCTGAAATCATAACCACGGGTTGCGAAAAATAGAAATAAAATTCTAAGCGTTTACGAGTACAGAAAACAATTTCTCGTCGACCTAAGATCAACGCAGACCCGCCACCGGTATTTGCCGACGGGCTGACATAGATCGCACAACAACCCCTTGGAGGTGACATGAACCCATCGACCCGGCGCGCCGCGCTCAAGACATTCGCCCTGGCCGCCCTGCTGGCGTGCGGTGCCGCCCACGCGGCGGGCAAGTACGTTCTGATCAGCCACGCCCCCGATTCCGATTCGTGGTGGAACACGATCAAGAACGCGGTCAAGCAAGCCGGGGAGGACTACGGCGTGCAGGTCGACTACCGCAACCCGCCGAACGGCGACCTGGCCGACATGGCGCGCCTGATCGAACAGGCCGCTGCGCAGGGCTACGACGGCGTGATCACGACGATCGCCGACTACAACGTGCTGCAAGGCGCGGTCAAGAAGGTCACCGACAAGAAGATCCCGCTGATCACCATCAACTCGGGCACCACCGACCAGAGCGAAAAGCTCGGCGCCGTGATGCACGTGGGCCAGCCCGAATACGAAGCCGGCAAGGGTGCGGGCGAACGTGCCAAGGCGGCCGGCATCAAGAGCTTCCTGTGCGTGAACCACTACGCCACGAATCCGGCCTCGTTCGAGCGTTGCCGCGGCTTTGCCGAAGCCATCGGTGCCGATCCGAAGAAGAGCGTGCTCGACTCCGGCGATGACCCGACCGGCGTCGAGTCCAAGGTCTCGGCCTACCTGCGCCAGAACCCCGGCACGCAGGCGGTCTTGGCGCTCGGCCCGAACTCGGCGCACCCGACGCTGCGCGCGCTCGAGAAGAGCGGCCTGAAGGGCAAGATCTACTTCGCCACCTTCGACCTGTCGGACGAGATCTCCAAGGGCATCAAGGACGGCAGCGTGCAGTTCGCGATTGACCAGCAACCGTACCTGCAGGGCTACATCCCGGTGGCCGTGCTGGCGACCATGAAGGAGATGAAGTCGACCGATCTCGCCAAAGTGGCCGCGGCGGTGAAGGCCAACCCGAAGACGAAGGCCCGTTTCGATGAATACGGCCTGAACCCCGCTTACGGACCGCGCCACATTGGCTCCGGTCCCGGCTTCGTGACCAAGGACAACATCGGCAAGGTCGAGAAGTTCGCGGGTCAGTACCGCTGAGCGAGGTCTTCACGATGAGTGCCATGGTCCCCATCCGTCCAGCTCCGCCGCCCGCGGCGGGCACGGCCCACCCCGCCGGCCCCGTCGACGAACGCGTTCGCCGGATCGGCGGGTTCGCCAGGTTCCTGGCACGCCCGGAGTTCGGCGCGCTGTCGGGCACCGTGCTGGTGTTCCTGCTCTTCGGCCTGGCCGCCGGAGGCTCCGGCATGTTCAGCGCCGAAGGCATCATCAACTGGGGCACGGTGGCGGCCTTCCTGGGGATCATCGCCGTCGGTGCCGCGCTGTTGATGATCGCCGGCGAGTTCGACCTGTCGATCGGCTCGATGATCGGCTTTGCCGGCATGATGATGGCGATCCCGTGCCTCTACTGGGGCTGGCCGGTCTGGCTCGCGGTGCTGTTCGCGTTCGCAATGGGCATGGCGCTGGGCTGGGTCAATGGCTGGCTCGTGATCAAGACGGGGCTGCCGAGCTTCATCGTCACGCTCGCGTTCTACTTCATCCTGCGCGGCCTGAGCCTGGCGATCTCGGTGCTGCTGACGGGCAAGACGATTCTCTCCACCAACGGCGGCGCGGTGTTGCGTGAGCTGATCGCGGCCGATCCGGTGGCGCAGCTCCTGTTCCAGGGCCATGTGCTCACGGGCCTGTTCAACGGGCTGGCCCAGGCCGGTTGGCTCGCGGCGCGCGACGACGGCACGGCGCTGGCCATCGGCATTCCGAAGGTGATGGTCTGGTGGCTGCTGCTGACCGCGGTGGGGGCTTTCGTGCTCGCGCGCACGCGGGTCGGCAACTGGATCCTGGCGGTCGGCGGGGACGCGAACGCGGCGAAGAACGTCGGCATCCCGGTGGCCCGCGTGAAGATCGGCCTGTTCGTGTTCGTCGCCTTCTGCGCCACGCTGTTCGCGGTGCTGCAGGTGGCCGATGCCGGCTCGGCCGCGGCCGACCGCGGCTTGCAGAAGGAGTTCGAGGCCATCATCGCGGCGGTGATCGGTGGCTGCCTGCTGACCGGGGGCTTCGGCTCGGTGGTGGGGGCCTCGCTCGGCGCGCTGATCTTCGGCGTGGTGCAGATCGGCATCGGCTATACCAGCATCGACAACAACTGGTACCGGGTGTTCCTCGGCGGCATGCTGCTCGCGGCGGTGCTGTTCAACAACTACATCCGGCGACGTGTCGCGCTGGGTCGGTTCTGATCGGGAAGGAGACCCAGATGAGTGTTGACTACATCCTCCAGCTCGAAGACATCAGCAAGTATTTCGGTTCGGTGATCGCGCTGAACGGCGTGACCTTGCGGCTTCGGCGTGGCGAAGTGCATTGCCTGCTCGGCGACAACGGCGCCGGCAAGAGCACCTTGATCAAGACCCTGGCCGGGGTGCATTCGCCCGAGAAAGGGCAGTACCTGGTGGAGGGCCAACCGGTGCGCTTCAACTCGCCGCGCGAAGCGCTCGACGCCGGCATTGCCACCGTCTACCAAGACCTCGCGCTGGTGCCGCTGATGAGCGTGGCGCGCAACTTCTTCATGGGCCGCGAGCCGACCCGCAAGTGGCTCGGCCTGATCCCGGTGATGGACCACGCCGTCGCCGGCGCCACCGCCGCCGCCAAGCTCGCCGACATGGGCATCCGCGCGCGCGACCCCGATCAGCCGGTCGGCACGATGTCGGGCGGCGAGCGGCAGTGTCTCGCGATCGCGCGGGCCATCCACTTCGGCGCCAAGGTGCTGATCCTCGACGAGCCGACGGCAGCGCTGGGCGTCAAGCAGAGCGTGAACGTGCTCAAGCTCATTCACAAAGCACGCGAGCGCGGCATCTCGGTGATCTTCATCACCCACAACGTCAACCACGCCTACCCAGTGGGCGACAGCTTCACGCTGCTCAACCGCGGCCAGTCGATGGGCACCTACGCGAAGGACAAGGTCAGCAAGGAGGCGGTGCTCGACATGATGGCCGGCGGCGCCGAGATGAAGACGCTGATGCAAGACCTCGAAGGCGTGACGATCTGACTCGCCCGGCAAATCCCAAGCGAATCCCAAGCGAACCCCGACCATGACCATTCTGAACATTCCCGCCGGCCGCCGCTTCGATCTCTGCTGCCTGGGCCGCCTGGCCGTGGACCTCTATGCCCAACAGGTGGGCTGCCCGTTGGAAGACGCCAGCACCTTTGCCAAGTACCTGGGCGGCAGCTCGGCCAACATCGCCTTCGGCGCGGCGCGGCTGGGCCTGCGGGCGGCGATGATCTCGCGCGTCGGTGACGAGCAGATGGGCCGCTTTCTGCTGCAGACCCTGCACCGCGAGGGCTGCGACACGCAGGCCGTGCAAGTCGACCCGCAGCGCCTGACCGCGCTCGTGCTGCTCGGCCTGAAAGACCGCGACACCTTCCCGCTGCTGTTCTATCGCGAGAACTGCGCCGACATGGCGATCGACGCCGCATTGATCCGCGAGGACTTCATCAAGGAGTGCCGCGCGCTGCTGATCACCGGCACGCACCTGTCGACGCCGACGGTGCGCGCCGCCTCGCAGGCCGCGCTCGGCTTTGCCGCGCGGCACGGCGTGCTGCGCGTGCTCGACGTCGACTACCGACCGGTGCTGTGGGGCCTGACCGGCCGCGGTGCGGGCGAGAACCGCTATGTGTCCGACGCCCGCGTCACGGCCCAGCTGCAGGAGATGCTGCCGCAGTTCGATCTGCTGATCGGCACCGAAGAAGAGTTCCTGATTGCCGGCGGCGTGCCCGGCGACCTGCTGGCGTCGCTGCGCGCGGTGCGTGCGGTGACGCCGGCCGCGCTGGTGGTCAAGCTGGGCGCCAAGGGCTGCTGCTTCATCGACGGCGAAGTGCCGGCGCAGATCGACGACGCGCTCACCGCGCACGGCGAGCGCGTCGAGGTGATGAACGTGCTGGGTGCGGGCGACGCGTTCGCCGCCGGGCTGATGGCGGGCTTCCTGAGCGGGCGCGATTTTCTCGGTGCCGCGCGGCTGGCCAATGCCTGCGGTGCCATCGTCGTGTCGCGCCACGCCTGCGCGCCGGCCATGCCCACGCCGGCCGAGCTCGAGCATTGGTTCGGCGGCCAGCGCACCCCGAAGGTCGATGCCGACGTGCAGCTCGCCCACCTGCATCGCACGACGGCCGCACGGCCGGCCTGGCCTGAGTTGAACGTGCTGGCCTTCGACCACCGCAGCCAGTTCTTCGAGCTCGCGCGCGAGGCCGGCGCGCCCGAGTCGCGCCTGCCGGTGCTCAAGGGTTTGCTGGTCAACGCGACCGAGCAGGTGGCGCGCAGCCATGGCTTGCAAGGCAAGGTCGGCGTGCTGATCGACAGCGCCTATGGCGAGCAGGCCTTGCATGCCGCCACCGGCCGCGGCTGGTGGGTGGGCCGGCCGGTCGAGCTGCCCGGCGCGCGGCCGCTGCGCTTCGACCAGACCTTGTCGATCGGCTCCGTGCTGAAGCACTGGCCACAGGAGCAGGTGGTGAAGTGCCTCGTGCATTACCACCCGGACGACGAGGCCGAGCTGCGCGTCGAGCAGGAGACGCGGCTGCGCGAGCTGTGGGAGGCGACGCGCGAAAGCGGGCATGAGCTGCTGCTCGAAGTCATCCCGCCACGTGCGCTGACGCCGCCCGGCACGGCCGACGCCGCCGTGCTGCGCGCCATCAAGCGCTTCTACAACCTCGGCTTCAAGCCCGAGTGGTGGAAGCTCGCGCCCATGGCCGACAGCGCCTGGGGCCAGCTCGCCGCGCTCGTCGCCGAGCGCGACCCGCAATGCCGGGGCGCGGTGATCCTCGGCTTGAACCAGCCCCTGCCGGCGCTGGCCGACAGCTTCCGGCAGGCCACGCACCCTATCGTCAAGGGCTTCATGGTCGGTCGCACGCTCTGGGCCGAGGCCAGCCTGCAATGGCTGAAGGGCGAGATCGACGACGCCGCGCTGGTGGGCGCGGTGGCGAACAACTTTGCCACCTTGGTGGACGCCTGGCGTACGCGCCGCGAACAGGCGAAGGAGGCCGCGTGATCGCAAAGACTATCCGATTGACGATGGCCCAGGCGCTGGTGCGCCATCTGGCCGCACTGCGTGTCGAGCTGGACGACGGCAGCGTCGTGCCGTATTGCGGCGGCGTGTTCTCCATCTTCGGTCATGGCAACGTCGCTGGCCTTGGAGAAGCGCTGTGGCAGGAACGCGAGGCCTTGCCCACCTGGCGCGCACACAACGAGCAAGGCATGGCGCATGCGGCGATCGCCTATGCCAAGGCCCACTTCCGGCGCCGCATCATCGCGGTCAGCACATCCATCGGGCCGGGGGCCACCAACCTCGTCACGGCGGCCGCGCTCGCCCACGTGAACCGCCTGCCGGTGCTGCTGCTGCCCGGCGATGTGTTCGCCACGCGTGCGCCCGACCCGGTGCTGCAGCAGGTCGAAGACTTTCACCACGGCGACCTGAGTGCCAACGACTGCTTCCGGCCCGTCACGCGCTGGTTCGACCGCATCCAGCGGCCCGAACAAATTCTCAGTGCGCTGCCGCACGCGATCCAGGTCATGACCGATCCGGCCTCGTGCGGGCCGGTGTGCCTGGCCTTGCCGCAGGACGTGCAGGCCCAGGCCTTCGACTGCCCGCTGAGTTTCCTTCAGCCCGAGACGATCCGGCTGCGGCGCCCCGCGCCCGATGCGGCCGAATTGCGCCGCGCGCTCGCCACGCTCATGGCGGCCCAACGCCCGCTGATCGTTGCCGGCGGCGGCGTGCTGTACAGCGAGGCCGGCGCCGCATTGCGCGAGTTTGCGCAAGCGCGCGGCGTGCCGGTGGCCGAGACTCAGGCGGGCAAGAGCAGCCTGGCCTGGAACCACCCGCTCAACGTCGGCGCGATCGGCGTCAGCGGCTCGCCAGCGGCCAACGCGCTCGCCGCCGATGCCGACCTGGTGCTTGCGCTCGGCACGCGCTTGCAGGACTTCACGACCGGCTCCCACACGCTGTTCGGCCACGCCCGGCTACTGAGCCTGAACGTGCAAGCCTTCGACGCGCACAAGTGGGGCGGCCAGGCGCTGGTCTGCGACGCGCGGGTCGGCCTGGAGAGCCTGCTCGACGGCAGCAACGGCTGGGCGGTGGACGCGGCCTGGACCGAGCGCGCCCATACCGCTGCGGTGGCCTGGAATGCGCGCGTCACCGAGCTCACGACAGTCGCGGTGACGCAGGGGCTGCCCTACGACGCCGAGGTCATTGGCGCCGTGCGCGATTCGACCACCGACTCCGACCAGCGCGACGTGGTCGTCTGCGCCGCCGGCACCTTGCCGGCCGAGCTGCACAAGCTCTGGCGTGCCGGACGCCCCGGGGCCTACCACGTGGAGTACGGCTACTCCTGCATGGGCTACGAGATCGCCGGCGGGCTGGGTGTGAAGATCGCGCGGCCAGACGCGGAGGTCATCGTGATGGTCGGCGATGGCTCCTACCTGATGATGAATTCCGAGATCGCGAGCTCGGTGATGCTGGGCCGCAAGCTCATCATCGTGGTGCTCGACAACCGTGGCTACGGCTGCATCCAGCGCCTGCAACTGGCGACCGGCGGCTCGCACTTCAACAACATGCTGGCCGACTGCGTGCCGGCCGGGCCCGAGGCGCTCGCGCAGGACGTGCACATCGATTTCGCCGCCCATGCCGCGAGCCTCGGCGCCTTGTCCGAACAGGTGGCGAACGTCGCCGAGTTGAAGGCCGCGATGGTGCGTGCCCGCGCCGCCGCGCGCACCAGTGTGCTCGTGATCGCCACCACCCACACCCGCACCACCGACGACGGTGGCTGCTGGTGGGAAGTGGCGGTGCCGGAGGTGTCGCAGCGTGCGGCCGTCAACGCGGCGCACGCGCAGAACCTCGTCGCCAAACGCGACCAACGACTTTGAACCCATCGCAGGAACGACGATGAGCTGGAACATTCGAATCGGCATCAACCCCATTTCGTGGAGCAATGACGACCTGCCGGCGCTCGGCGCCGAGACCTCACTCGAGACCGCGCTCCGCGAGGGCGCGCAGATCGGCTACCAGGGCTTCGAACTCGGCAACAAATTCCCGAAAGAGCCTGCGGCACTGAAGGCCAAGCTGGCCGAGTTCGGCGTGGCCTGCGTGTCGGGTTGGTACTCGGGGCGCCTGGCCGAGGGCACGCTGGGCGCAGAGATCGCTCAATGCGTGGGCCACATGGAGAAGCTGCGTTTCAACGGCTGCAAGGTCGTGGTCTACGGCGAGGTGGCGGGATCGATCCAGGGCCAGATCGGCACACCGCTGGCGAAGCGCCCGCGCTTCGTGAGCGACGCGCAATGGCAGGCCTACGCGACCAAGCTGAACTCCTTCGGCGAGTACCTGCGAGCGGCTTACGGCCTCACGCTGGCCTACCACCACCACATGGGCGCGTATGTCGAGTCGCCCGAGGATGTGGACCGCTTGATGGCGGAGACCGACCGCAACGTCGGCCTGCTGTTCGACACCGGCCATGCCTACTTCGGCGGCGCCGCCGACCCGGTCGAGATGCTGCAGCGGCATCTGCCGCGCGTCGTCCATGTGCATTGCAAGGACGTGCGACCGGCGATCGTCGCGAAGGCGCGCAACGACGGCTGGAGTTTCCTCGACAGCGTGATCAACGGCGCCTTCACCGTGCCCGGCGACGGCGCGATCGACTTCGACGCCGTGCTCGCCACGCTGCACGTTGGTGGCCATGAGGGCTGGCTGGTCGTCGAGGCCGAGCAGGACCCGGCGGTGGCGCCGAGTTATCAGTACGCCAAGATGGGCTTCGAGACGCTGCGGCGCATCAAGGACAAGCTTTCCTCGACCGAGCAGGTGGCGCGATGACCAGCCCGCTGTTGGCCAAGGCCCATGCGGAAGGCCGCGAGATCGTCAACGTCACGCCCGAGCGTGCGGGCTGGGTGCACGTGGGATTCCGTGCCCTGCGGCTAGCCGCCGGAGAATCAGAAAGCCTGGAAACCGGCACGCGCGAGCTGTGCCTCGTGGTGCTCACCGGCAGCGTCGACGTGAGCGTGGACGGAACGATCTACGCCGATCTCGGCACCCGCGACAGCGTGTTTGACGCCGTCTCTCCGGCTGCAGTCTATGTGCCCGGTGGTTGCAGCGTCATGGTGCGGGCGTGCCGCCAGGCCGAGGTGGCGCTGTGCAGCGCGCCAGCGGGTGGCACGCCGCGCGAGGCGAAGGTGATCGAGCCTGCCGACATGCGCCGCAGCGTGCGCGGGCAGGGCAGCAACACGCGCCATGTCTGCGACATCCTGCCGCATGACGATCCGGCCGCGGCCCACTTGCTGGTGGTGGAAGTGCTGACGCCCGCCGGCCATTCGTCCAGCTACCCGCCGCACAAACACGACGTGGAAGCGCCGCCGAACGAAACCCAGCTCGAAGAGACCTACTACCACCGCCTCAACCCGCCACAAGGTTTTGCGTTCCAGCGGGTCTACACCGACGACCGCAGTCTCGACGAAGCCTGCGCGGTCGAGAACCACGACGTGGTGATGGTTCCGCGCGGCTACCACCCGGTGGTGGCGCCGCACGGCTACGACCTCTACTACCTCAACGTGATGGCCGGCCCGAACCGCTTCTGGGTCTTCAGGAACGACCCGGCGCACGAGTGGATGCTTCAGCCCGGCGCCCTGCGCCGGAGCTGAGCCGCTCGCCCGGACCACTTCGCCTTCGGCATGCGAGCGTGTCCAACTGCACATCCGACCCGCTTCAGTCTCCGGAAAAGACGCCGAAATCCAGTTCAGTTCACCTCGGCCATGAATTCCATGTCTTCCGTCAGCCTCTCGGGCATGAATGCGGCCCAGACCGCGATGTCGGCATCCGCATTCAACATCGCCAACCTGGGTGTCGACGGCTTCCGTCGTGAGCAGGTGCAGCAGAGCACGGTCTCGCCTGCGGGCGTGACCGCGACCGTCGACCAAGCCGCGGCGCCCGGCGAGGGCATGGTCACCGACATGGTGGGCCTGCTGGAGGCCAAGAACGCCTTCCTGGCGAACCTCGCCGTCTTCAAGACCAGCGCCAGGATGACCGGCACACTGCTCGACGCCCTCGGCTGAACGGCCGGCCACCCCATCCGCAAGTTGGCCTTCAAGGAAACCTCATGGACTCTGTCAGCAGCGCCACCGTCACCAACGCAAGCTCAGCGGACCTCAGCACGATTCAGGGCTCCGCTTCCGTGTCTGTCCTCAAGAAGGCGATGGACCAGCAGGCATCGTCGGCTGCGCAGCTGATTGCGGCACTGCCGCAGCCGGCGCTGGCAACCTCGGGTGCGGTAGGTACGAAGGTGAATACGTACGCCTGAGAACGCGATGACGAGGGCACGCCATCGTGCCACTCCCGGCGCCTACACTGCCGACAGGTCGAACTCCATTCAGTCTGCCAGTTGCCATGTCGCTCAAGACAACCCGTCGCCGAATCTTGAAAGCCACGCTCCCTGCCGCTGCCCTCGGTGCACTGTCTTCCCTCGCCGAGGTTGCGCAGTCGCGCACCGAATCCGCGTCACAGCGGATGCCGGTTCTGTTCGTTGGCCACGGCAGCCCGATGAACGCCATCCAGGACAACGAGTTCACCCGCTTCCTGCGGGGCTGGCACGAGCGGCTGCCCCGACCCAAGGCCATGCTCGTGGTGTCTGCGCACTGGTTGACACCGGGAACAACAGCCGTTGGTGTGCAGGCCCGTCCCAAGACCATCCACGATTTCGGCGGCTTTCCGAAGCCGCTGTTCGACATGCA
>JBDUAG010000070.1:0-11421 GCA_040004785.1 Burkholderiales bacterium
CCAGCGTGGTCATGCCGAAGTTGTGGAACAGCTCCCACAGCTTGGGCAGCTGCTGTACCAGCGGCGAAATGATTTCCTTCGGTGCGCCGATCTCGGTCAGGGCATTGGCCACCACGAAGGCCTTCAGGCCGGTGAGCGGATCGAAGGGCACCGTGGCGACCTGCGACTTGTCGAGCTCTTCGATGTCCATGCCGCCCATGTGCGTGAGCGTCATGGTCGGCGCGCGAAAGTGGGTCGAGTCGCTGATCGAGAAATACACCTCGTGCTTGGCCGGCACCCCGGCCTCGAAGGTCACGCCGTTGGCCTTGGCCTTGACGTGTCCGACCTGGTGCTCGGCGAAGTACAGCCGCTCCTTTTCCGCCAACGCGGTCTGGAGGTCCTTGGCGCGGCCCAGCAGACCGGCCTTGCCCTTCTTGCCGATGCCGCCCTTGAACACGGGCTTGATGAAGACCAGTCCGTACCTGTCAATGAGTGCCTTGATCTGCTCTTCGCTCGCGTCCGGCCCGAGGATTTCGGTGGCCGGGAAGCCGACGAATTCGAGCAATCGCGCGCCGTGCAGCATGCCGGTGATTTGCATCTCGTCTCCTGGATTTCGCTGTAGGGAGAGCGAGACTTTAGAAAGTGAGGCCTTTCGGCATCCTTTCAGCGGGACGGCAGAAGCACTGGGACAAACCCGAGTCCGATCGGGTCGCCCCGATCCCGGATCAAGGCCTGGCGGGCGTCAACGCGCGATCCCACTCCTTCAGGAATCCGGCGCGCTTGGTGCGGTCGAGGTAGACCATCAGGCTCGGGCCGATCGCGATCGGTTTGAGACTTTCTCCGAGCGTGCGCTTGAGCGCCGCCGCGGTCTGGTCGCCGGCAACATCGTCGCGCAGCGAGATGAGTCCGGACTGCTGCGCAAGCACGGTCTGGCCGCGCTGCGAGAGCAGGTGGTCGAGCCACAGCCGGGCAGCGTTCGGATGCGCGGCACGGCGATTGATGAAGGCGATGCGCGAGACGACGAGCGTGTAGTCCTGCAGGTACGCGAGGCCGATCGACGGATCGGAGAGCGCCCGCTGGTACGAATAGGAGCCGAGGACGTTGTAGGCGAGCAGGCTCTGGCCCGAGGCGATGCGGTCGAGCATCGCGGAGGTGCTCGGCTGCAACCGCACGCCTGCGCGGCCCATCGCTCGCGCGATGTCCCAGAACGCTGGCGAAGCGCGTGCGTCCTGCGTCGCGACGAGGAAACCCAGCCCGGCGCTGGCCAGGTCGTAGGCCAGCACCTTGTCACTGAAGCGCGATCCGTTGTCGACCAGGAACCGGGCCAGTTCGGCATGCGTGCGCGGCAGTTCTTCCCGTGTCATCAGCTTCTCGTTGTAGGCCAGTCCGACCGGCTCGAAGGTCGTGCCGTAGGCCTCAGCGCGCCAGACCGACCATGCCGGGAGGCGGTCGATCTCGGTCGACGCATAGCGCATCGCATGGCCGTCGTTGACCAGCTTGACCTGCAGGTCCATGGCCGAGCTCCACATCACGTCCGCAGTCGCGGAGCCGTCGGCGTATTCCTTGAGGAAGCGCCTGTCACACTCGGCCGAGTCGAGCTCGCGGTAGTCGACCCTCACGCCGGGATGAAGCGTCTCGAAGTCGCGGATCAACGGCCGGGCAGCCACGAGATCGGTGGTGCCATAGACCACGACCACGCCCTCGGCGCGTGCCTGGGCGAGAACCTTCGCGCCGTCGAATGACGCAGCGTGCGACGAAGGTACGGCAAAGTCGAGGAGCAGGAAACACAAGAGCACGTGGCCGATCGAGGCCATCAGCGTCGCGATGCGACGCGCTGCCGAATTGCATGACGCGCTCGAGCATCGCCCATCAGCGTGAGGACGCGCCATCGTGGTGACAGGTGTGGAAGCACGCATCGGATCTTCGTCGGGTTGGCATTATCCTGTCGTGCCGCGTTTCCGCGGTCACGGGGAGACCCTATTGCGTGTCTTGCTGGTGGAAGACAACCTCAGGCTGGCAGAGTCGCTGAACCAGGGACTGAGCAGCGCCGGCATGGTGGTGGACGCCGTGTCGGACGGCTTGCATGCCGACCAGCTCCTCGCCCGCGAAGACTATGACGTCGTTGTCCTCGATCTCGCGCTGCCCGGCATGGATGGACTGGAAGTGCTGCGGCGCGCCCGCCTGCGGGACAACTCGGTGCCCGTCCTCGTGCTCACCGCGAGCGGGGAGACCTCGGACCGCGTGCACGGTCTGAACGCAGGTGCCGACGACTACCTGCCCAAACCGTTCGATCTGGCGGAGCTCGTGGCACGTCTGCGCGCCATCGCCCGGCGCCGCGTCGGCCGCGCGCACGCGGTGTTCGTATCGGGGGCGCTGCGCTACGACACTGTCTCGCGTCTCTTCACCCTGGCAGGGCAGGTGCTGCAGCTGCCGCCGCGCGAGCATGCGGTGCTCGAGTTTCTGGTCGCGCAACCGGGGTCACCGGTCAGCAAGCAGGTCCTGTGCGATCGCATGTGCACGCTCGACGAGGCGATCAGCCCGGAGGCGATCGACATCTACATCCATCGGCAGCGCAAGCGGCTCGAACCGTCGGGCGCGCGCATCAAGACGCTGCGTGGACTGGGTTATGTGCTTGAGGCCGTCGACGATGCGGCTGCGTAGCCTCCTACTGCGCTGGCTGCTGTTGCCGCTGGTCGTGCTGTGGGCCATCGGATTCTGGATCCAGTATCTGCGCAACATCGATCAGGTCAACGAAGCCTACGACCGCACTTTGCTCGGGTCGGCGCTGGCCATGGCCGAAGGCGTCTCCATACGGCAGGGCGAGCTGTCAGTCGACGTGCCCTACGCTGCGCTCGAGATGCTCGACACACAGTCGCAGGACCGCATCTTCTACAAGGTCTCGAGCACCGTGGTCGCCGGCATGAGCACGGGGTACGCCGACCTGCCAGCGCCTCCCGTGCCGCCGAAAAGCGACCAGCCTGTGTTCCACAGCGGGCGCTATCTCGACGAACCGGTGCGACTCGTCGCGCTGCTCAAGCCGGTCTACGAGGGCAACGCGGGTCCGTTGCTGGTGCAGATCGGCGAGACGATGGCTGGGCGCGAGGCGCTCTCCCACCGCATCCTGATCGATTCGGCGATCACCCAGCTTTCGCTCATCGCCGCCGCGGCCTTGCTGATCGTGTTCGGTGTGCGGCGCGGTCTCGAACCGTTGCGCCGCCTGCGCAGGGAAGTTCAGGCAAGGCAGCCGAATGATCTCGCGCCAATCGATGTGGGTGCCGTGCCGCGCGAAGTGACGCCGCTCGTCGAGGCCATCAACGCGCATACCGAGCGCCAGCGACAGCTCGCCGATGCGCAGCGCCAATTCATCGCCGACGCATCGCATCAGCTCAAGACGCCGCTCACGGTATTGAAGACCCAGGCTGCGCTCGCACTCGTGCAAGCCGACCCACAGGCCGTGCTCCGCATCGTGAAGAACATGCACGACAGCACCGACGTGACGTCGCGCATGATCCAGCAACTGCTCGCGTTGGCCCGCAGCGAACAGCTCCTGACACTGCCCGTGGAGCCGGCCGACGTGGTGGAGATCGCGCGCTCAGCGACCTTCGACTTGCTGCCGCAGGCGCTCAAGAAGGGCGTCGATCTCGGCTTCGAAGGCGCGGGCGCGCCGCTGATCGACTGCAACCCGCTGCTCCTGCGCGAGCTCGTGAGCAACCTGGTCGACAACGCGGTTCGCTATACGCCCAGTGCCGGCGTGGTGGCAGTGATGGTGCACCACGATGCTGCAGAACGTTGCATCGAGATCGTGGTCGACGACGACGGTCCCGGCATCGCGCCTGCGGACCGTGTCAAGTTATTCGATCGCTTCTATCGCGTTGGCGGCTCGACCACCGACGGTTGCGGCCTGGGCTTGGCCATCGTCAAGCAAATCGTCGAACGGCACGCAGGCGCCATAGTGATTGATGGCGGGTCCAACGGGGTCGGAACGCGGATAACGGTTCGGATACCGACGACCGGATCGGGCACGCACAGCTCTGGCGCGAGACGGTCCGGCTCTGCCGGATGACGTCGCAAGTGTCCGCCACGAATTGCTCGCATACGTGTCAGCGACGCGCAGGTTTGGTGCCGGCGTGTGTCACGCAAGGCGCTGGTGCAAAGCTGCTTGCGACGCTATCGTTGCGTCGACTGGCCGAAGAGCCGGGTTCACCTGGAGACAAGCATGCCCACATTCCGATGCCTGCTGGCCACTGGCTTGGCAGTGCTGGTCCTGTGCAATCCGGCGCAGGCGCGCGTGACGCGCATCGTCATCGACGAGACGTTGCCCTTGCCGGCGCCTGTCGGCACACCAAGCTCGGCGGCTTACGAGCAGGTGGCCGGCCGGGCGTTTGGCGAGCTCGATCCACAGTTGCCCGGCAATGCCCTGATCCAGGACATCGAGTTGGCCAAGGACGCGGACGGCAAGGTGCGCTACGTCGCGTCGTTCTTGATCTACAAACCCGTGGACCTGAAGCAGGCGAGCGGGATGATGTGGCACGACGTGCCGAACCGCGGCAACGTGTTCTCGTTCGCGCCGCAGGAGCGTGCCTTCGGCGACATCATGCTGGCCAGCGCCTGGCAGGGCGACAACGCCGGCAACACCGCGGTGCAACCCAGGGCCAGTGTGGCGGGCAAGCAGTTCCTGCAGGTGCCGGTGGCCCGCGGACCCGGTGGGGCACCCGTGACCGGCAAAGTCTTTGGACGCATCGTCAATCGCTCGGGGCCCGCTTCGCAGCCGCTGCTCGTGCAGACCAATCCGGTGCCCTACAAGCCGATGAGTCTGGACACGCGGGAGGCTCGCTTGGTCTCGCGAACTGGAGAGACACAGCGCGGCGAGGTGAGCGGCGAGATCGAGGTGCCGGCGTCGGACTGGGCTTGGGCACGCTGCGACGCGGCGAATCCGTTTCCGGGCACGCCCGATCCCACCCAGATCTGCCTCAAAGCGGGCTTCGATCCCGCACGGCTGTACCAGGTCGTCTTCACCGCAGCCGATCCCTACGTGCTGGGCGTCGGCTTCGCCGCCTGGCGCGACGTGGGAGCCTTCTTCAAGCGCGCCGCGGCGGATGACGCTGGCGCGCCCAACCCGATCGCCAACGCCGTGACGCACAGCATCACCCGCGGCATCTCGCAGTCGGGCAATTTCCTGCGTGGCTGGTTGCATCTGGGCTTCAACCGAGACGAAGCCGGGGGCAGGGTGCACGACGGGATGTGGCCCATCATCGCGGGCCGCCGCATCGCACTGAATTTCCGCTGGGCCCAGCCGGACGGCGTGCTGGAGCTGTACCAGGCCGGCAGCGAGGGGCCCCAATGGTGGCTGCCGTCGCCCGACCCGATACGGGCGCAGCCGGCTGCAGGCATCCTGGATCGCTGCACGGCGACCGAGACCTGCCCCAAGGTGATCGAGCACTTCGGCTCCGCAGAGGTCTGGGCGCTGAAGCTGACGCCCGAGTGGGTGGGCACGGACGCCAAGGCCGACCTGCCGCTGCCGGACAACGTCAGGCGCTACTACATTGCCAGCTCCAACCATGGCGGCGGGGCCGGGGGCTTCGATTCCAGCCTGCCGGGCGTCGGCCTGCCCAAGTCCGGCCCGCAGTGCCCCGGCAACAACTTCGGCGTTGGCGTGCTCCCGGCCAACCCGGTACCGCACACCCAGACGGTGAACGCATTGCGGGTGCACTTTCGCGACTGGGTGATGAAGGGCGCGCCTCCGCCACCGAGCCGCTTTCCACAGCTGGCGCAGGGCACCTTGGCGCGGGCCGACAAGGCCGCAATCGGCTTCCCGACGCTGCCTGGCCTGCGCACCACGGTGCCCGAGCCCGACTTCATCATGCCGGTACTCGACTACGACTGGGGCTCGCAGTTCAACGCGCAGGACGGTTCGGGCATCGCCTTCAATGCGCCGCCGCGCATCAAGCAGGTGCTGACCATGTTCGCCCCCAAGGTGGACGCCGACGGCAACGAACTTGGCGGCGTTCCGGTCGTGCTCCTGGACGCCCCGTTGGGCACCTACCTCGGCTGGAACGTGACCGCTGGCGGCGAGAAGCCCTTCCACAAAGGCCAGATCTGCAACTATGTCGGCGGCATGCTTCCCTTTGCACGCACCGCCGAGGAGCGCAAGGCCGTCGACGATCCTCGCCCATCACTGCAGGAGCGCTATGGCTCGCATGACGGCTATGTCGAGGCGGTGGCCAAGGCGGCGGCCAAGGCCCGGGACCAGGGCTTTCTGCTGCCGGTGGATGCCGCGGCGCTGATCGACGCCGCCAAGGCCAGCGCGGTGTTGCGCTGACTGGCCGACTCTCTCGCGATGGGCGCCTCTGAAATCGGCTGGTGCCAGCTCGGGCTTGGCCTAGCGGGCTCGCCGAGCAGCAATGATCCACGAACGAGAGTCAAAAAGCACACCCTCTGCCGTGACATGCGCGTTGAGCAAGTCCCGCAGTCTTTGCAGCGCTTCGCCAGCTGTCAGTTCGTCCACGCCGGAAAGCCTGTGCTTCAGCAGTTGCAGGCCGACAAGGTTGTCATACGCCGTCTCGGCATCATGGCCGTAGAAGACTGGCTCGCGCACTTCGGTGAAGTCGATCGAAACAAAACCAGCTGCCAACAGAATGCTCGTCGCGACCTCGTGATCGCCGAGAGAGAAGGCGGCAACTCCGCTCCCAGGTACGGCGCTTCCGGGTGTGAGTGCCCGATGAATGGCGGTTGCCCACTCGTTCCGTTCATGGTTCTGCCAGACCAACAGCGCGAGCCGACCCCCGGCGCGCAGCGCTCGCCCCACGTTCATGAATGCTTGAGTGGGATTGGCAAAGAACATCACCCCAAAACGACTGATGCAGACATCGAAATGGTCAGGCGGAAACGCCATCGTTTGAGCATCACCCTGCTCAAACGCAACGTTACGCAGTCCTTCCTCGATGCTGCGGCGACGCGCAGCCTCCAGCATGTCACCCGACACTTCCACGCCGATCACACTTCCCCGCGTCGCCATGCGGGCAGCATCTCGCGAAGACTGCCCCGCACCGCAGCCGACATCGAGCACGCGGTCGCGCATTCGAATATGGACGGCGGCGCGAAAATGCTCGTTGTGTCGTCTTAGCTCCGCATCGTAGAAGTCAGCCAGACGAGAAGTCATTGCATGCATCTCACCAAACCGCATGACGGAGGCGGCGCACTGGCGTCGGCCGGGCAGATCTGCCTCATGTCAACGCGCGGACATCAGCGGCCACTTCGGCCAAGTCGTCGTTGAGCTGGTGATCGCGATCACGGAGCCGATGCACGATGGCGCCGGGTACCGCTCGCTCATAAAGATCGACATGCGCAAACGGCGCGATGTCGTCTTCGCTGCCGTGATAGAGATGGATCGGCGTCTTGGAAGGCAGTCGCGCGCCGAGGTCGGCAGTGGCCTCGATGTCGTTACTCGGCCACCCGCCGGGGCCCACAAAGGGCGCTGCGATCAGAAACACGCCCGCAAGCGTCCGGCTCGGTGGTGCCTGCGCCAGCGCGTTGATCAGAATCGTTCCGCCAATCGAGTGGCCGATCAATATCGCGCCGTCGTCGAGGCGGCCAATCTCTTGTGCGAGAGTGGTCTTCCACGTGGCATAGCTGGGATCCGCCTCGTCCGGCATGCGCGGGTAGCGGACGTCATGGCCCGGACCAAGTTCGCGCTTCAAGCTGTCGACGAGCTTGTTGTCCCATTCGTCATGGGTGCCCGCGCCTCCGCCTTGAATGAACAAGACCTGCTTACTCATGGTGGTCGTCTCCTGGGGGATGCATCGTCAACGAACTCAATGCTCGAGCAGGTCTTGAGGCTCGATGCCGGCGTCGCTGCAGTAGCGCTGGTAGTCGCCGATTCGGTCTGCGGTGGTGACCCGCCGAATGACAGCGCCATCGTGACGGACGTACTCGACGCTGCCCATCACCACGACCATCACGATCAGCGGCTCGTCACCGACCGCTTCCCACCAGTCGACGTTGCCGGCCGGCTCGTGCACGTAGTCGCCGGGTCCGACGATCTCGCCGGTACAGAGTCGGCGCTGGCCCTCCAGGTTGAAGGCATGGACTTCACCGGTGTGGCGATGCAGGCCCAGTTTGACGCCAGGCTCCAGGCGCATCAGCTCGACCCAGCCGCGACCGTCTTTCAGGAAGCGAAGCGGCCGCGACCACTTGCCGGGGCCTTCCGGAATCCAGGGTCCGTCTGCCGACAAGGATCTGCCGGGTGTGACCTTGTGGAGTGCGTCGATCATTTGGTGACTCCCGAAGGATGGGGCCGTCGTTGTTCGGTGAGGTCGATCACTGTTCACTCCGTGGTGGCTGTTGCGACGCTACGATAGGCGTCCACGTGGGACCCGAGAAGTGCCACATTCCGTGAATTCAGCAGAACCACTTCTGGCGCTCGAACTGCGCGTGCCGCGTGCCGGCGCGCGATTCCGCGTGCGCGAACTTCACACGCAGCTCAAGGCAGCCATCCTGGCGGGGCGCCTGGCGCCGGGTTTGCGATTGCCCTCGACACGGGCGCTGGCTGCTTCGCTGCGCGTCGGGCGCAACACGATCATCGCGGTGTACGAACTGCTGCTGGGCGATGGCTATCTCGAAGTGCAGCGTGGCTCCGGTCACCGCGTGGCGCTCACATTGCCGCGCGCGCCGGCTCGCCTGTCGCCGGTGCCCCCAGCGCGCATGGACCGGCGCCTCTCGCCGGCCTACCGCGGACTGGTTGGCAGCCTGGATCGCAATCAGGCCAGTGCACTGCCGTTCGACTTCCGGCTCGGCGTGCCGGAGAAGACGTCGGTGCACTTCGATGTCTGGCGGCGTTTGTCCACGCGCTGCCTGCGCGCGCTGGGTCGGCGCGAGGTGGACTACGGGCCACCACGCGGGCAGCCCGCGTTGCGCGAAGCCGTCGCCGCGCATGTATCGCTGACGCGCGCAATGGCTTGCAGCGCCGAGGATGTGGTGGTCACCTCAGGCGCACAGCAGGCCTTCGACCTGTTGGCGCGCGTTCTTGTCACGCCGGGGCAGACCGTGGTGGCGGTGGAGAACCCTGGCTACCCGCGCACGCGCATTGCGTTCGAGGCGGCCGGTGCCCGCATCGCGCGCGTGCCGGTGGATGACGAAGGCTTGATCGTCGAGAAGTTGCCGCGCGACGCGCGCGTGATCTGCGTGACGCCCTCGCACCAATTCCCATTGGGCTGCGTGCTGTCGCCGCGACGCCGCGCAGCGTTGTTGGCCCATGCCGAGCGCTGTCGGGCTGTGATCGTCGAGGACGACTATGACGCCGAGTTCCGCTACGAGGGCCGGACGCTGGATGCATTGCAGACGCTGGACCGCCGCGGGTCGGTGTTCTACGTCGGCACTTTCTCGAAGAGCCTCTTCCCGGCGCTGCGCCTGGGGTTTGTCGTGGCGCCGCCTTGGGCGATGCTGCCGCTGGTAGTGGCGAAGGAGCGGGCCGACTGGCATTGCAACCTGCTCGCGCAGGAGACGCTGGCGGCTTTCATCTCGGAGGGCCATCTCGCGCGCCATGTGCGCAAGATGCATCGTCTGTACGCCGAGCGGCGGGCAGTGCTGCTCGATCGACTCGACCACGAGTTTGGTCCCTGGCTGCAACCCGTGGTGGGCTCGGCGGGCTTGCATCTGGCTGCGCGGGCGTCAGTTGGCCTCGACGTTCAAGAGCTCGTCAAACGGGCCCGCCATGCGGGCATTGGCGTGTACCCGATTGCCGACTATGGCGTCGGCACCCAGGTGGCGCGGGGGCTGCTCTTCGGCTACGGCGCGATATCGGCCGAGCGCATTGGCGTCGCGCTCACAAGGTTGCGGGCCTTGGTGGCGAGGCGGTGACGAGCGCAGGTTGCGTGAATGGCGGTCGGCCGAGTGACTCGCAGCGCCACTAAACCATTTCGACCGCCCCACTCCTGAGCGAGCGGGTCAGTGCTGCGCCGATGCGCGTGGCCTCCAGCGCGTCCGCCAGCGTCGCCGCATCCGCGCGCTGACCGCGACAGGCGTCGACGAACGCCTGCATCTCATGCTGAAAGGCCTCGCCGAAGCGCTCGTGGAAGTCGGCCACCGCCAGTTGCCGAACGCCGTGGGCATCGCCGATCTGCACCCGGTCGCGCGCTGCGCCGGCGCCCACCAGCAGCTTGCCCGCCGTGCCGATGATCTCGGTGCTGGTCTCGTGCCCGAGCGCGTAGGTGCGCGAGGCGTAGAACACGGCCCGCGCGCCGCCCTCGAACTCGACCATGCCGAGACCGTTGTCGACGTCGTGCAGCGGTTGCAGATCATCGTGCACGGCGATCGTGCCGCTGGCGAAAGCCTTGGTGGCGCGCGGGCGGCCGAGCATCCAGCGCGCCAGGTCGATGTCGTGCACGCTGCAGTCCATGAAGATGCCGCCCGAGCTGGGCGCGAACTGAACGAAGAAGCCCGAAGGGTCGAGCTGGTCGCAGGTCTGCGAGCGCACCAGGAAGGCCCGGCCAATGCCGCCAGCGTCGATGTGGGCGCGGGCGTTTCGGTAGCTGGGGTCGAAGCGCCGCACGAAGCCGACCATGGCGACGCGATCGGCGTGGCGGCGCGCCACCGCCTCGACCCGTTCGCAGTCGAGCACGTCGAGCGCCAGCGGCTTTTCGACGAACACGTGCTTGCCGGCCTCGAGCGCGGCAATGGTCTGATCGGCGTGCAACGAGGTCGGCGTTGCCAGCACGACCGCGTCGAGTTGTGGGTCGTTCACGAAGGCGCCGAAGTCGTCGTGCAGCGACCCGATCCCGAGCGTGTTGCGAGCCCAGTCGCGTTCATCGGCCACCGGGCTGCAGGCGCTGACGAGCTTGCAGTAGCGGGTCTGGAATGCGAGGGTTTCGGCATGGCGTTTTCCGAGCCGACCGAGGCCGGCGATGCCGATGCGCAGCGGCGCTTGCCCGGCGGCGCTCACAGCTGCACCGCCTGGCCACTGCGCCACGACTCGGTCGCGGCGTCAGCGAGGCGCTGCGCTGCGACGCCATCGGCAATCGTCGTGCGAAACGGCTGGCCGGTTTGCAGGCACTCGAAGAAGTGCGTCAATTCCAGGCGATAGGCCTCGCGGTAGCGCTGCAGGAAGAAGTTCTCCGGCGTGTCGCTGCGCACGCCGCGCGCGTCGGACTGCACGACTTCGCTCGGCCGGTGGTTGCCGCACTGGAGCATGCCGGTCGAGCCCAGCACCTCGAAGCGCTGGTCGTAGCCGTAGGCCGCGCGCCGCGAGGTGTTGATCTGCGCCAGGCGACCATTGCGGGTGCGGATCGACACGAGTGCGCAGTCGATGTCGCCGACGCTGGCGATCTCGGGGTCGATCAGGCACGAGCCGGTGGCGGACAGCCACTCGGCTTCGTCGCCGTCGGCACAGAGGATCCAGCGGAAGATGTCGAAGTCGTGGATCAGCATGTCGCGAAAGATGCCGCCCGA
>JBDUAG010000071.1:0-11395 GCA_040004785.1 Burkholderiales bacterium
TGGCGCCGCATCACGATGGAAGGCACGGCCTGGCGCTTCAACAAGTACGCGGAGCGGGCGCGCGACACGACACCACCCGATCAAGAGACCGCGAGTTCGCGTCGATGAGAACCCTCTACGAAGCAGCGAGCGCGATCGAGGCCCACATGCTGCGCGATCTGCTGCGCCAGGTCGGGCTCACTGCGCAGATCCAGGGCGAGCATTTGCAGGGCGCGCTCGGCGAGTTGCCGGCCGCAGGCCTGGTGCGCCTGCTCGTGGACGAACCCGACTATGCGGCGGCGCGTGCGGTGATCGACCACTGGGAGTCGGCGCAGCCCGCGGACGTGAGCACGCCGCCGCGCGACGCTGCGCCTTCGGGCTGGGGCCGGTTCGTAATGGGCCTGCTGATCGGCATCGGCCTCACCTGGGCCTACTTCAGCGGGCGGATCACGAATTAGGTCGGGGCCAGCGGCAGGCTCAACACGAAACAACTGCCGCCGCCCTCCCGCCCTTCGCAGCGCACGCTACCGCCGTGACGCTGCGCGATCTGCTTGACGAGGCTCAGGCCGAGGCCCACGCCACCGGCCTGCTCGGCGTGGCCGGGCAGGCGGAAGAACGATTCGAAGATGCGCTCGCGCATCGCCTCTGGCACGCCAGGGCCGCGATCGCTGACGCGCACCATCGCCTGGCCACCACGCGACTCGACGTTCACCTCGATCTCGCTGCCACCGTAGCGCCGCGCGTTCTCGAGGAGGTTGCGCAGCGCCCGGCGCAGCAGGCGGTCTTCGCCGACCACGCAGGTGGGCGCACCATCGACCACGGCGTCGACGCGCGCGGCCTCTTCGGCAGCCATGCCCAGCAGTTCGACGCGCTCGTTGCGCTCCGGCGTGGGCGCGGCGTCGAGCCGGCTCGCCAGGAGCACTTCTTCGACCAGCGCGTCGAGCTCTGCAACGTTGGTGTCGATCTCCTGTTTGAGGCGGGCGCGCTGAGGCGGCGCAGCGTCCTCCAGCATCGATACTGCCATCTTCATGCGTGCCAGCGGCGAGCGCAGCTCGTGGCTCGCGTTCGCGAGCAGCGACTGGTGCGAATGCACCAGCGCCTCGACCCGTGATGCCGCGACGTTGAAGCTGCTGGCCACCGCCGCGACCTCGTCGCGCCCGGTCACGGCGACGCGGTAGTTCAGCTGCCCGGCGCCGAACTGCTCAACGCCATGCTTCAGCGCTTCGAGCCGCCGCGTCAACCGGCGCACGACCGGGTAAGCACCAGCCGATACGGCGATGAAGAGCATCACGAGCACGACGAACAGGCCCAGGCCCTGTTGCAAGGCCGACGGAATGAACGGCAGGAACGGCACGAACGGCACCAACCGCGGACCGTCGTCCGGCCCGCCGAGGCGCACGCCGGGCGGCGGCCCGTAGTCGGGCACGCCGGCGCGCACTGGCGGCAGCGCCTCGCCGAGGCCGCGGCGCGCGGCCTCGTTGGCCTGGCGCAACCGGCCGGGCCGCATGATCCACAGGGTGCGGCCGTCTTCGAGCCGCACCGCCAGACCCCGCGTGACCCCGTCGGCCTGACGCCGCGCGAACGACTCGGATTGCGCGATGCGCTCACCGCCAGCACTGTCGAGCGCGAGCGGCAGGCGCAGGCGCTGCGACCAGTCGCGCAGCGCCTCGGCCTGATCGGCGGCCGGTGTGTCCTGCCCCGGCAACGAGCGCTGGATCAGCAAGGCCCACGCGCCCATGCGTTCGGTGAGCACCGACTCGGCGCGCACGCGCTCCTGTTCCAGGTGCTGCTGAAACACCCAACCCGAACCCGAGGCGAACAGCAGCAGCACCACCACCACGGTGACGTAGATGCGCAGGTACAGGCTCTTCATGCCTGCATCATGCCCGCGACATGGTCAGTCGGAACTCTCGTCGGCGTCTTGCTTGCGCGCGAACACGTAGCCGGCGCCGCGCACGGTCAGCACACGGCGCGGCAGCTTCGGGTCGACTTCGATCACGGCGCGAATGCGCGAGATGTGGACGTCGATGGAGCGATCGAAGGCTTCGAGCGGATGGCCCTTCAGCGAATCCATGATCTGGTCGCGCGAGAGCACGCGGCCGGGGCTTTGCGCCAGCACGACCAGCAGGTCGAACTGGTGACCGGTGAGGTCGCAGATCGTGCCGTCCAGGCGCGCCACGCGCGCGCCCAGATCGACCTCGAGGCGGCCGAAGCGCAGCACGTCGTCGGCCGCCGGTTGCGGCGCGGCGCGGCGCAGCAGCGCCTTCACGCGCGCAAGCAGCTCGCGCGGCTCGAACGGCTTGGGAAGGTAGTCGTCGGCACCAAGCTCGAGGCCGACGATGCGGTCCATCGGCTCGCCGCGGGCCGTCAGCATCAGCAATGGCAGGTGGCGGTGGCGCGCATCGGCGCGCAGTTCGCGGCACAGGTCGAGGCCGTCGCCATCGGGCAGCATCAGGTCGAGCACCAGCGCGTCGAACCCGCCGGCGGCGAGTTGCTCGCGTCCGGCGGCGAGCGAACCCGCGGTCTCGATCGTGAATCCGGCGTTGCGCAGGTAGTCGCCCACCATTGCGGAGAGGCGGGCGTCGTCGTCGATCAGCAGCAGTCGCGCGGTCATGGGGTGGGCATGGTGGGAAGGCCTTGAGTTTGACATCACGGCCGATTGCAGCGCCAGCGCGGCCAAGCCGCTGTCGGGAGTCAGCATCATCCTGCCCTGCATCACTTTTGCGGCCTTGCGCCGTGATCGCGCTGTTCGCGCTGCATGCGTTCCTGCATCGCGGCCTGCCGCTCCTTCATGCGAGCCGCCACCTTGGCACGCTGCTCGGGCGTCAGCACCTTGCTGACATCGAGCATCGCCTGCAGCATGCGCTTGCTGGCCTGGTCGTGTTGCGCGAGCATCTGCTGACGGAGCGACTCAGCGGCGGCGGCATCGACCGTCGGCGCCGCGAAAATCTGCACGCCTTTCTCGCGCAGTGCGCGGCCGGCGTCGCGCTGGCCTTTCAGGTCGGCGGCGGCGGCCATCGCGATCTGCCTGATCTGGGTGCGCTGGGCATCGGTGACGGCGAGCCCGTCGAGCATGCGGTCCATGCCGCGGCCGACATGCTCCGGCGAGCCATCGAACATCATCATCGCACCGCCCGGCCCGTGACCATGGCTGCCCGGACCGCCCATGCCCTGGGCTTGCGCACTCACCGCGGCGCCGGCGGCGGCCACCACGAGTACGCTCATCGCCACGAATCGCGTGGCCCCGCAAGAGCCTCGCTGCCGCATCGCAGCCGTTGTCACATCACGCATCTCGTACTCCATTGGATCGGGCCGATTGCCCATGTTCGAATGCTGATCGGAGCCAGTGAAGCCGGATTGGCGCGGGCGTAAAGATGTGTGAACGACGATAACCACAGGCGAGTCGGATGCCGTCGGTGCGGCAGCGCACGCTGGATCGCGTGCGCTCGCGCGATACTGCGTCTACCTCTTGACATGACGCCATGCCAATCACCTACGCACGAGCGCTGACGGGTCGAACGCGCACGACCCAGGCCAATCGGCGCCTCGGCTACACGCTGGCGTTCATTGCGGGCGCCACCAATGCGGGCGGATTTCTGGCGGTTCGCCAATACACCTCGCACATGACCGGGATCGTGTCGTCGATGGCGGACAACATCGTGCTCGGTGACCTCGGCCTCGCCTTGACCGGGGTCGGTGCCATCCTGTCGTTCCTGATCGGAGCGGCCAGCTGCGCGGTGTTGGTCAACTTTGCGCGCCGACGACGGATGCAGAGCGAATACGCCCTGACCCTGCTGCTCGAGGCATTTCTTCTGCTGTGCTTTGGCCTGTTGGGCGCGCGCCTGTCCCGCATCGAAGGACTGTTCGTTCCCGCAACCGTGATGCTGCTGTGCTTCATCATGGGTCTTCAAAACGCGGTGATCACGAAGATATCCAGGGCGGAAATCAGGACCACTCACGTCACCGGCATCGTCACCGACATCGGCATCGAACTCGGCAAGCTCGCCTATTGGAATGCCCGTGACAAGGCACCGCAGCTCGCAGTCCGCGCGGACCGAAGCCATCTGCGCGTGCTGAGTTCGCTTCTGGCCGCCTTCTTCATCGGTGGCGTGATCGGAGCGCTCGGCTTCAAGCATCTGGGCTACCTGTCGACCGCGCCGCTCGCGATGCTGCTGGTCGCACTGGCCTGCGTCCCGGCGTTCGATGACCTGGCCGCCCTGTTCCGCCACGGATTGAGATCCGACGGAAGGAAATCATGACGATCATGTTCGCAGCGGTGCTGAAGCACCCGGTGAACCACAACGCTGCCGGCTGCGTGCGCTGCCGCACAGAAGCGCTCTGCGAATTGCGCGAATATCGAAGCCATGTCACGCACCACACGCATTGCACGAATCACGGGGCCGGTGAGCTACCTTGCGACCGGTGGCAAGCAACTGAAAGTTCCGCTCGGCCCTTGCCTCGTGGAGCTGGGGGACGGGCGGCCGGTCGACATCATCTGGGGCGCGAAGGGCCAGAACTCCGCCGCCATGCCGTTGGAAGAACTCGAAAGCGCAGAAGAATCCGGTCGCCTCATGTTGCTCGACTAAGAGCCTGTCGGCCCGCGCTGTTCTAGCGCCTGGCTGACCATGCGCAACATCCGGTCGGTCTGTTCCTCGATGGCGGCCTGAACACGCGGCAACAGTGTGGCTTCCGCCCCCGGAATGCCAAGCGTCGACGCAGCGAGGCGAATCGGGGCAAGCGGATTGCCCAGTTCCTCCGCGACGATCGCAAGAAGTTGCGACTGTCTGCGTCTCGCCTCTTCCGCGGCGGCCAGAAGTTCCTGGGCGCCGAGTGCGGCGAGCACCAGCTTCTCGTTCGCCTCGCGCAGTTGCTGGTGCCTTCGGTCTTGCTCGGTGACCACGGACTCATGTGGCGCCAAGTGCAGACGCTTCGGGCCGGCGGCCGGTGTCGAAAGGCCTGCGTGCACCTTCCCGTCGGAGTCATGAAACACGAAGCCACCGAGCGCCTGGCTCTTGGCGAGGTACATCGCGGCGTCGGCGCGGTCGATCAGCACCGTCGTATCCCGGCCATCATCCGGATAGATGCTGATGCCGATGCTCGCAGTCAGGCTGATCAGCGGGTTGTCGATCCGACTGTAGGCAGCGAGCGCCGTATTCACCTTTTCGGCCACGAGTGCCGCGTCCGCAGCGTGCGTCACTTCCGAAAGCAGCACCAGAAATTCATCGCCGCCATGACGACTGACCATGTCCGACTCCCGCACCAGCGAGCGCAGGCAATCGGCGACCAGCTGAAGCGCGCGGTCACCCGCCGCATGACCAAACGTGTCGTTGACCTGCTTGAAGCCATTCAGGTCCAGGAACAGCAGGGCCACGCGATTGCCGCGTCGCCTGGCGTTGAGGATGGCGGTCTCGAACCGATTCAGCAGCTGGGTTCGATTCGGCAGTCCGGTCAGCGGGTCCAGCCCGCCCACTCGGGATGCTTCGTCCAGCGCCCCGTTGGCAGTCTCGGCGTCCGACTGGGCGCCGAGTGCGCTGACCACCAGTTGCTCGTTGGCCCCCAGGAGTTGGGCCGCCTGGCCTTGATCCAGGCGACTGTCGGCCCGAACCACGTCCTGCAGCAACTGGACCAGAACGGCTCGCATGACCGCCACTTGACCGTTCAGGCGGTCGAGGTCGCCCTGCGCCTTGGTCGAGGCGCTGTCGGGTCGGGCGGGCACGTCGTTCATGTCCGACGTACTTGCGCAGCGGGCTTGGTGGTGGGCCGGCCACCCAGCAGCCCTTCATGGTCGGCCAACATCTCGCCAATGTGAATGCCCGACGCGTCGATGCCGAACTCGCGCAACTCGTGCGAGTGTGCGCTGGCACGCACCTTGACGACGGCCATCACGCGCCGCAACCGACTGTCGACCTCGATGTAGCGCTGCACGATGATCGCGTCCGTCATGAACGCCGTGCCGTAGGGACTGAAACGCAGATCGGTGTAGCGGTCCTCGAGCTCCGAGGTCATCAGCACGGTGACGCCGGCGCCAGCCAACGCGGTGACCAGATTCGACAGCGACTCGCGGAAGTCCTCCCGAAAGGTCGGCGCGAGCGCGAGCGCAAATCCGGACAGCGAGTCGATCACGACACGGCGGGCACCGAGGCGTCGGATCTCCCGCATCAGCAGGTACACGACCTCGTCGATCGAGAGGTCGGCCGCCCGGTTCTCGACCAGGCCGACTTTGCCACTGGCGATCAGGTCCGCGACGATGCGGCTGCGCGACCTGTTGGGATGCTGTTCGAACGCGGCAATCACGCCCGTCTCGCCGGCGCGCACGCCCTCGGCCAGAAAGGCGGCGGCCAAGATGCTCTTGCCGGACCCCGAGGGCCCTGCCACGAGCAAGGAGTAGCCGCAGGGCAAGCCGCCGCCCAGCATCTCGTCGAGCCCGGGCACGCCCACCAACAGCCTCGGTGCAGGCAGTAACGAGTTCGCGCTGGCTGCGGTCGGAATGGTCACACTGGCAGGCGGAAACACCTCGACGCCCGCCGTGCCGATGCGGAACGTGTGGAGTCCCGGCAGCGTCGGCTGGCCGCGCATCTTCATGATTTCCATCTTGCGAACCATGGAGTTGCGCTGCACGCTCTGGCGCAGCCAGATCAGCCCGTCGCACACGGTGAACACCGGGTTCACGTCGGTCTCGGCGAAGTATTCGCCGATCAGGAAGGTCGTCGCCTGCCAGCTCGTCATGAGCATGCCGAGTTGCTGCACCAGTTGCTGCAACCCATGGTGCGGCTTGCCGTCGCCGGCGCTGGCGACCACCACCGTCCGGAATGAATCGACGAAAACCAGCGCCGGGCCATGCGCCGTCACCTCATCGACGATGCGCTTCAGCACCCGGTCGAGGTCGCCTGCCATCGCATCCTCGGAGAGGTCGACGAAGCGGACGGCTCGATTGACCGCCTCGGCGTCGAAAAAGTCGAACTGCTGCTGGTACCGCAACATCTTCAGCGGCGGCTCGCCCAGTACCGTGAAGTAGATCGCCGGGCGCTCGGTTGTCGCCAACGCAAACATCATCTGGTGCGCGAGCGTGGTCTTGCCGCAACCCGGCCGGCCGGCGATCAGATTGAACGAGAACTCCGGCAAGCCTCCACCGAGAATTTCGTCCAGACCAGGCACGCCCGTCGCCAGGCGGTTGATGACGACTTTGCTGGTCATGGTTTGGTGTCCCGAGCGGACGGGCCGCTCAAAAATGTGGCCCAGACGGGGCGCAACAGTCCCTCGGTGAGCGAAGGGCCGATCAGGCTGCTCAAGAGCCCGTGGAACGTCTGCAGCAACCGAACCCCTGCAGCGGCCGCGCCGTCGGGCGTCTGCTGCGCGAGCCCGTCGGTCAACGCGGCAAGGTCCATCGTGGTGGGGACGCCTTCCGCCGAGTGCGGTAGCCAGGCGTGCGCCTGTCTGGCCAGATGCACGCTGCGCTTGTAGAGCGCCGCCACGCCACGCGGTCCGATGATGGGCAGCAGCGCCTGATCGATGCCTCGGAATGCCGCGGCGACCGCCTCGGCAATGTCTTGCGACGACGCACCCGCCGCCACGCTGCCTTCCAGGAAGGCCGCAATTTGATCGCGCTCCCCGCTTTGCATCGACATGGCACCATGACCTGGTGTCTGTTTCGATGGATCGTGCTCCTTCATGTCGATTCCCGTCGGTAGAGTGTCCAGGTGTCGGGTGAATCGTTCAGGCCGAGCCGAGTTTCGTGGCGAGGTGATCACCCAGGCGCAGAGCCAGCTTGATGATGGTGTAGGTCGGGTTCGCATGGCCACTGGTCGCGAACACCGACGACCCACCGACGTACAGATTGCTCATTCCGAACACCTGGCAGTTCTTGTCGACCACGCCCGTGGCGGATGAATCCGACATCCGCGTTCCACCCATGTGGTGACAGCCGACCTCCTGGTCACCTTCCGGCCAGGCGGTGCCATCCGTCAGATAGTTTCGGATCCGCAGTCGACCGATGTTGTGCTCAATCAGGGCTTCGCCCAGCAGACGGACCGAGGTCAGCGCGGTGTTGCGCTCCGTATCTGCCTTGGTCCAGTGCAGGCGCGTCAACGGAACGCCCAGTGCATCCGTGCGCCGATCAAGTTCGACCCGGTTCTCGACCCGCGGGAACTGCTCGAACTCGCTCTCAACCGTGCCGCCGCAGTGGTACTCCTTGCCGAGGCGCTTCAACTGGCGGTTAGACCATTCAGGCGCCACGCACAGCGCCTCATGCCAGAGCTCTTTCGCGAGGTTGTGATTCGACTGGTGTGCTCGCATCCAGAGGTGGGCACCACCCATCGAATGGCCGCGCCTCGCCCCTTCCGAGGGCGCGAAATACCACTTGTCCGGCGTTGGCTTCTCGAACTGCATCTCGTACCCGTCAGCCGTCACCACGTCGGCCAGCGTGTGCACGGGGTGCTCCATCCAGTAGCGCCCGAGCGCCGCGGCGTGCGGAACGACACCACCCGCGTGTCGCACATTCGACCACAGCAGCAATCGGCTGTTTTCAATGCCTCCCGTGCAGACGCACACCTGATCGACGCGGAGTTCGCTCGTCGACGACCCTTGTGACACCTTGACCGCTTCGATACGTTGCGTGCCTGGCACGAGCTCCAGCACCGGGGTGTTCAACAGCAAGCCGATCGAGCGGGATTGCTCGATCGTCTGGCGGTACTCGCTTCCAAATCGAACCGGTGGGCTGAAGCGATACTGGATGTAGTCGATGTCCCGTGTCATCTGGCGATCGGGCCGAAACGCCTTGACCTTCAGGATCTCATCGGCGGCAGCCGAATACGGCTCCAGATCGGCGCTGCGGATCGGCCAACCTGAACCGGGCATGTACGCGCGCGGCTCGAACGCGCTCGCGTCGAGCGGGCGCACCCACCCTGACCACCAGCCGGTGGATCCGCCGAACTGGCGCAGTCGGGTGTCCTGAAGTTCAGGGTAGGGATCGCCAATCACACGGCCGCGGTAAACGTCCTGCGACGCGGTGCTGAAGTCGTAGCCTCCCGCCTCGACCAGCAGACAGGGGACGTTCCGCTGTTGTAGGCGAAGGGCCAGCGAGATTCCCGCCGGCCCCGTTCCGATGATGCACACGCGGGGGCGAAAACCCGAGCGCGCGAGTTGGTCGACGCTCCTGAACAACATCAATCGTCCTTGGACAGCACCCAGCCGTTGCGCATGATCACGGTCTCGGACGAAGGCAACCACGCTCTGTTGATCACGGCGGACAGCGTGGGCAAGGCCAGCAGAGCGGCCAGGAAGGAACGACGGCACGCCTTGCCCGCTCCTGGCGAGAGCGGACGCCTGAAGCGCGCAGGGTCGACCATGGTCATCTCGTTCCTCCTTGACAAACCAACCCCGAGTTGACGCCTGCACGCGCACGGTGTCTGTGCGTTAGAGAACATAGGCGTTGCGCGCGGGCCCGAATTTTCGCGCAAAACGGTGTCAAGGCGTGCGCTCCGTGCGCTGTCGAACAGACGGTGACTGCCCGCGCCGTCCAAGATGCAGCCGAATCCAGATTGGAGGAACACCGATTCAACCTGAACGACCGATAGACCGCACGCTGCTGCCAGCCGGCACTCGCCTCGGCGAAATCGAGATCGTCCGGATGATCGCGGTCGGCGGATTCGGCATCGTCTACCTTGCACGCGATCATTCACTCGACCGCGACGTGGCGGTCAAGGAATTCATGCCGGCGCAACTGGCGACGCGTGGCGAGGGGCACCGAGTGACGGCGCGGTCGACCGTGGGCGCCGAGACCTTTGCGCTCGGCCTGCAGTCCTTCATCGAGGAAGCCAAGCTTCTGGCGCGCTTTTCGCACCCCTCGATGGTGAAGGTCTACAGCTTCTGGGAGGCCAACGGCACCGGCTACATGGTGATGCCCTATCTGCGCGGCCCCACGTTGGGCGACGTCCGGCGGTCCATGTCCCAGCCTCCCACCGAAGGCTGGCTGCGCGCGATGCTGGACCCGTTGCTCGATGCGCTTGCGATGCTGCACGCAGAAGGCTTCTACCACCGCGACATCGCGCCCGACAACGTGCTGGTGTCGGAAACCGGCCTTCCCGTCCTGCTCGACTTCGGTGCGGCGCGCCGCCTCATCGGCGACAGCGCCCAGTCGGTCACGGTCATTCTGAAGCCGCGCTACGCGCCCATCGAGCAATACGCCGAAACACCGCAGCTGCGGCAGGGGCCGTGGACCGACCTCTACGCGCTGGCGGCGGTCGTGGTCTTCCTGCTCGACGGCGTTCCACCACCCGCTTCGACGGCACGTTCCATTCACGACGAGATGGCCGCGCTGGGGACGCGCCACATCCCGGGCGTGTCGGCTGTCTTCCTGAGAGCGATGGACTGGGCGTTGGCCGTCAGGCCACAGGACCGTCCGCAAAGCGTCGCGGCATGGCGTGACGCGTTGGACGGACGCCATGCGTCGCCGTCAGCATTGCGCAGGCGGCGCGTCGCGCTGTGGCGCAAGCCCGTCGCCGCGTCGAGCGCCCGTGCGGCAGATCCCTTTGCGACGACCACGCGGTTGGCCCAGGGTCGTGCTTCAGAGGCAACGCACCAAGGTTTCTTCCCGCGACGCTGGAAGCTTGCGTTGGCGGGCATCCTGGCCGGCACCTCGATCGCTTCGTTGCTCCTGGTACTTCCGCCGACCGACACGGTCGCCGCTGCGCGCGATGCTGCCACCAGCTTGACCACCACGGCACAAGTCGCGCCACCGCCGCCCGTGCGGGTGACGCCACCACCGATCGTGGTCGAGGCGAGTGCCGCAACGGAGGCGGCGCCAGCAGCCGCGCCGAGCGCCGTCGTGCTGCGGGAGCCGGCGCTCGGCCCAGTGCGCGTCGCGCACGCTGCGGCTGCTCGCGATGCAACGTCGCAGAAGCCACCCGGCAAGACGAACACGCGGACCCGCAAGCGCGCGACACTGGCTGCGTTGCCAGGACCGGTCGAGTTGTGTGCCAGCCGCATCTTCTTCCTGCGGCCGTTCTGCGTTCAGCGCCAATGCGGCGAGCCTCGGTTCCGAACCCACGCCCAATGCGCCCAGCAGCAGCCGAACCGCTACGCACGCGATTGAGTTTCGCGTGGACGCGTTTGGCGCGACGCACAACGCGACCCCTTGCGGCGCTCGGAAAAGAAGGCCGACGTAGCTCAACCAGAGAACTTCAAGGACGCCGAGACCGCGGAGAAGCTTGTCGAGATCGGGCCTGATCTGGACAAGGCGCCCATCAAGGGGATCGCTGGCTCCATCATTGGTCGTCGTCCTACAGATTGGGACAAATTTCCCAAGCACACTGCTTTCGCAGGAACACAAGCGGAGGCGTGAAGTGTTGATCGTGGACTCGGAACTGGGCAGCGTGCTTGAGCGATCGAAGACGCTCTTCGATTTGGACGAGATTGTGGA
>JBDUAG010000534.1:0-3376 GCA_040004785.1 Burkholderiales bacterium
ACTGGAAGCCGATCCTGATCGACAGCGGGTACTACAAGGAAGCGCAGATCAAGTAAGGCTACATGCCCTTGAACAGCCCCGCGAAGCTGCGCGACACCTCGAGCTTCTCGGGGCTGCCCTTCACCGCGACCAGCTGGCGCCCGCGCAGGTCGCGGCTCACGCCGGCGATGAACTTGGTGTTGACCAGCGTCGAGCGGTGGATCTGCCAGAACACGTCGGCATCGAGCTCGTCGATCAGCTCCTTGATCGGCTTGCGGATCAGCGCTTCGAGCGTGGCCGTCTGCACGCGCGTGTACTTCTCGTCGGAGATGAAGAACAGCACCTCCTCGACCGGAATCATCTGGATGTTCTGGCCGACCGTCGCCTGGATCCAGCGCAGGTGCGGTGACTTGCCCGGGTCCATGCGCGCGGCGAGCTTCTGCAGCAATTGCTGCATCACCGGCGGCGCGTCGTCGCTCTCGCCACCGGCCGCGCCGTTGCGCTGGGCGAGCCGCTTGCGGATGCGTTCCACGGTGACCGCGAGGCGTTCGCGCTCCGGTGGCTTCAGCACGTAGTCGACCACGCCTTGCTCGAAGGCCTCGATCGCGTACTGGTCGTAGGCGGTGATGAAGACGACTTCGCAGCCGCGCCAGCCCTGCCTGTCGCCCTCGCCCTGGTCGCCCTCGTCCGCGTCGTCGTGCGTTGGCAGTTGCGCGATCGCGCGCGCCGCCTCGATGCCGGTCATGCCAGGCATGCGGATGTCGAGGAACACCAGGTCGGGCTGGTGCGCCTCGGTGAAGGCGACCGCTTCAAGCCCGTTCTTCGCCTCGGCGACGATCTCCAGTTCGGGCCAGACCTCGGCCAGCCGCGCGCGCAATTGCTCGCGCATCAGGCGTTCGTCGTCGGCGATGATGGCGCGGGCGGGTGTGCTCATCGCGCGATCGTAGCGCCGGCTCCGGGGGCGCTGTCCCGCGCGAGCCGCCAGATCAGCCAGACCAGGCCGATGAACACGAGCAGCGGCGTGATCGCGGCGGCCGCGCACAGCAGCGCCACCGCCAGCGCCGTCGGAACCACCAGCAGCACGATCAGCATCGCCACGACCAGCGCCAGCATCACCGCAAGGAGCAGCAGCAACCAATGCTCGGCACCGAGCTCGGCCAGCGTGATCGATTGCCCGTCGAAGCTGAACGCGGTCTGAGTCAGCGGCCCGATCGCCGAAACCACCGCGGCGATCAGCACGACGCTGAACGCCAGCGCCGCCAGCAGCGTCCAACCCAGCGTTTTCACGATGATTCGGCTCATGTCGGGTCTCCTTCGCGCGCCTGTGCCTGGTACGGCACGGTCAGGGTCACCAGCGTGCCGCTGGGGGCGTTTTCGGCCACCGTCATCGAGGCCTTGTTGCCGTAGAGCAGCTGCAGTCGCTCGCGGATATTTGCCAGGCCGATGCCGGTGCCGGCCGTTGCGGCCTTGCCGAAGCCCAGGCCGGTGTCGGCCACCGTGACGGCGAGCTTGCCGTGCACGATCTCGGCGCGCACCGACAGCGTGCCGCCCTCGGGCTTGGGCTCCAGCCCGTGCTTGATCGCGTTCTCGACCAGGCTCTGGATCATCATCGACGGGAAGTCGGCCGACATCAGCCCCTCTGGCACGTCGATCTCGGTCTGCAGCCGGTCCTCCATGCGCACCTTCAGGATCTCGAGGTAGGGCCGGATCACCGCCATTTCGCGGCCCAGGTTGTGCGCGGCCGGGTGGTTCTCGCGCATCGCCGGCATCGAGGCCCGCAGCAGGGCGATCAGGTTCTTCTGCATCTGGCTGGCCCGCGCCGGGTCGGTCTCGATCAGGTGGTCGATGCTGGCGAGTGTGTTGAACAGGAAGTGCGGCTCGACCTGCGCCTGCATGGCTGCCATGCGCGCCTCGACGACCTGACGCTTGAGCTGCTCCGACTCGGCCGTCTCGGTCGCGGCGGCGGCCTTCACCTCGGCCTGCATCCGGCCCTTGTAGGTGATCTTCAGGATCGCCGACAGCACGATGAAGAAGAACGCGAACGGCGGCAGCGAATCACCGGCGCGGACGACACGGGTGCGCACGATCTGGCGCTCCTCGTCGCGGCTCGCGTCGGCGGCATCCCGTGAAGCCTCGGCCGCGTCCTCGGCGGCCTGGCGCGACTCCTCGATCGCCTGGACGACGGCGCTGCGGGCCTCCTCGATCGCTTCCTTCACGGCCTCGCTGTTGGCGCCCGGCGGCACCTTGATCTCGACACCGCTTTCGCCCGCGGTGATCGCCACGAAAGGCGCCGACGCGGCAGACGCGGCGCCGGCTGCGCTGGCCGCCGACGCGGCCTGCGGCGCGCGCGGGGTCGGCCCGATGCGCACGCCGTGCTTGTCGATCGAGATCGTGACGGCCTCGTCGCCGCTTTCCTTGCTGCCTTTCTCGATCTTGACCACCGGCGCCTTGGGCGGGGCCGGCGCAGTCGGTGGGGTCGGTCCGCGGGTGCGCTTGGGCGCTTCGCGGACCTCGGTCTCGGTCCAGCTGCCGGGCAGGATGCCGCTCAGGATGCCTGCGCACATCAGCAGCAGGAACGAGAGCACGAAGAAGCGCTTCCAGCTGATGCTGACGAGCCAGTTCGCGTAGTCGTGGAACAGGCGCACCGCGCCGGCCGTGAAGGCCTGCCAGCCGGCGCTCTTGCTCGAGGTGTAGTCGGTCATGGGGTGGTCCGGCGGGTGACAACCCGCGATGGCCTGCACTCTAAGGCGTCGCGCCCGCGGCCCGCCAGTGGGCTGCGACGGCCTGCGCCGGCGGGCCGACAGGCTGCGTGGGCGCTGGACGGGCCGCGCCGCGCAGGCCGCACTTCGCGCCGGATCGCCGCATTCCGTCGCACGGCTGCTGCGCCGAGTCGGCCGGATCGCGAGACTGCGCCCATCGATCACTCCGGAGCCCACCATGTCCAACCTCGCCCCCACCCGCCAACGCAGCGTGCTCGTCTTCATCGCGATCGTGTTCGCGTCCTGCGTCGCCAGTGTCGCGATTGCCGCGCCCGAGGCCACCTTCGAGATCGCGTTCCGCCATTTCATCGGCGCCTCGAACGGCGACAAGGCGGCCGTCGAGCCGGCGGCCGACGAGTTCGAGGTGCTTTCAAAGGCGGAGCCGGCCAACCCGGTGCTGATGGCCTACGCCGGCGCCTCGACCGCGATGCGCGCCGGCACCACGGCGCTGCCGTGGAAGAAGATGGGTTACGCCGAAGACGGCCTGGCGATGCTCGACAAGTCGCTGGCGATGCTGACCCCGGCGCACGACGCGCCGATCCAGCGCGGCACGCCCGGCTCGCTCGAAGTGCGCTTCGTCGCGGCCGGCACATTCCTCGCCGTGCCCGTCTTCATGAACCGCGCCGCGCGCGGCACCA
>JBDUAG010000535.1:0-3376 GCA_040004785.1 Burkholderiales bacterium
GATCAGGATCGGAACGATGTTCTTGGTGCTGACGGCGCCGACGATGCCACACATGGTGTTTTTCCGGAATGAGCAGGACAGAGGCGGATCGTAGGGAGCGTCGATGTCAATTTGGTTGCGTACTTGAGTTCGAAATGAAATAATATTTCCCGCGTGGATGATTGAGGCTGAATATTTCACGAATTAATGAAAAATGAATAGTTCAATCGAACTCGACGCGGCCGATTTGCGCATCCTGGACATCCTCCAGCGCGACGCCTCGTTGTCGAACCAGGATCTCGCCGCCGCGGTGCACACCTCGGCCGCGACCTGCCTGCGCCGCGTCAAGCGGCTCACCGATGCCGGCGTGATCGAGCGACGCGTTGCGATCCTGTCGCCGGAAGCGATCGGCGCCGGGCTCACCGCGTTCGCCGAAGTCAGCCTCGACGCGCAGGGCGCCGAACACCTGCAGGCCTTCGAGGCGCGCGCGGTGGCTGAAGGCATGGTGCAGCAGTGCTACCGCGTCGCCCCCGGGCCGGACTTGATCCTCGTGCTGCAGCTGCCCGACATGGCGGCCTACCACGCGCTGGTGCAGCGCCTGTTCACGCAGGACGCGAACGTGCGCAACGTGAAGACCTTCTTCAGCGTGCACCGGGCGAAATACGAAACGCGCGTGCCGCTGCCCGAGGCGCGGGCCTGAGCCCTACTGCTTGATGAGCACGAGGCCCTTCAGGTACTCACCTTCCGGAAACGTGACCGTCATCGGATGATCGGGCGCGGCGCCGAGGCGCGCGTAGACGATGCCATCGACAGCCGCGTCCAGCCCCGCACCGGCGACGATCTTGTGGAACAGATCGGCACTGATGCCACCCGAGCAAGAGAACGTGAACAGCGCGCCGCCGGGGGCGAGCAGCATGAAGGCGAGCCGGTTGATGTCCTTGTAGGCGCGCGCCGCGCGTTCCGCATGCGCGGCGGTGGGCGCGAACTTGGGCGGGTCGAGAACGATCGCATCGAAGCGCTCGCCGCGCTCCAGCATCGCGCGCAGGGTTCGGTTGACGTCGGCGTCGAGCGCGTCGTGGCGCGCTGTTTCGAAGCCGTTCAGCGCGACGTTCGCCGTCGCGCGCGCCAGCGCTGGCGCCGACGAATCGATGCCGGTGACGTGCGCCGCGCCACCCGCCAGCGCGGCAACGCTGAAGCCGCCGGTGTAGCAGTAGCAGTTCAGCACGCGCTGGCACCCGAGTTGGCGCACCGTGTCGGCGAACAATTTCCGGCTGTCGCGCTGGTCGAGGTAGAAGCCGGTCTTGTGGCCTTCGGCCACGTCGAGCGTGAGGCGCCAGTCGTGCTCGCGGATCGTGAGCTCTGTCGGCCCCTCGCCGCGCAGCCAGCCGGCCGCGGGCTGCAGGCCTTCGAGCGCGCGCACGCCGGTGTCGCTGCGCTCGTACAGGCGCGCAAGGCCGGTGGCGCCGAGCAAGGCATCGGCGATCGTCGCTTTCCAGCGCTCCACGCCGACCGACAGGAACTGCGCGCTCAGCGTGTCGCCGTAGCGATCGACGATCAGGCCCGGCAGGCCGTCGGCCTCGCCGTGGATCAGCCGAAGCCCGTCGCTCGCGATCGGCAGCCGGGCGCGCAATGCGATGGCGCGCGCGATGCGACTCTCGAAGAACGCGCGGTCGATGCGATCGGCCTCGATGAAGCTCCACACGCGCAACCGGATCATCGAGCTCGGGCTGTACGAGGCCCAGCCGACGAACGCGCCTTCACCGGAGTGGACTCGGACGGTCTCTCCGGCATCGGCCTTGCCATTGGCGATGCTGGACTCGAACACCCAAGGGTGACGGCGCTGCAGCGAACGTTCCTTGCCATGGCGCAGCGTGATGGTCTTCATGTCAGGCGAGCTGCCGGGCCGCCCCAAGGCCGGCCTGCGCCCCCTTGGGGGGCAGCGAACGGAGTGAGCGTGGGGGTGGTCATTTCCTCTTGGCGCGCGGGTGCGCGGCGTCATAGACCTTCGACAGGTGCCCGAAATCGAGCTTGGTGTAGACCTGCGTCGTCGTGATGTTGGCGTGGCCGAGCAACTCCTGCACCGCGCGCAGGTCGCCGCTGCTTTGCAGCACATGGGTGGCGAACGAATGCCGCAGCATGTGCGGGTGAACGTGCGTCGGCAGGCCGGCCTGCACCGCGCGCAGCTTCAGGCGCGCGCGCACCTGGCCAGCGGTGATGCGCGCACCGCGCGTGCCGACCAGCAGCGCGGGTTCGTCGGCATGCGCGAGTCCGGGCCGCGCCTCCAGCCACGCGCGCAGCGCCTTCAGCGCGGCCGCGCCGACCGGCACGCTGCGACGCTTGCTGCCTTTGCCCAGGACGTGGGCGGTGGCGTCCGACGCGTCGATCCAGCCACCGTGGCTGGCGCGCAGATCCAGCCCGACGAGCTCACCGACGCGCAGGCCGCAGCCGTACAGCAGCTCGACGATGCACTGGTCGCGCGCCGCGATGCCTGGGTCGGCGCCATCGTGCACCGGAGCATCGGCGAGCGCCATCGCGTGATCAACCGAGAGCGCTTTCGGCAGCGGCTGCGGCGCCTTCGGAGCGCGCACGCCTTCGGCCGGGTTCAGTGCGATCAACCCGTCGTTGCCGAGCCAGCGGTACAGGCCGCGCCAGGCCGAGAGCACCAGCGCGATGCTGCGCGGCGCGAGGCCCTTGCCATGCAATGCCGCGGCCCAACGCCGCACGTGGTGCATCTGCACCTCGCGCAGCGCCAGCTTCTGGTCAGACGCAAAGGACTGCAGGCGCGCGAACGCGTCGGCATACAAGACGAGCGTGCGCGCCGCGAGGCGCCGCTCGACCTGCAGATGAACCAGGTGGCGTTGGATGTCTTGATCGACATCCACGATGATCAGCCGCGCGCCGGCAGCACCCGCGAGAGCGCCGCGCTTGCGATCTCGCCGATGCGCACGAGAAACTCGGTGCCCATGTCGGCGGTGTAGCGGGTCGGGTCGGGCGAGGCCAGCACCAGCATGCCGAACGCAGCGCCCGACGATGCGGCCGGCTCGGCACGCAGCGGCAGCAGCGCCATCGATTTCGCGCTCGCCGGGTCTTCGAGCCACTGCGCCGCCTCGAAGCCGGCGTTCACGCCGCAGTACGGCACCGTCAGGCTGCTGGCAAAGAGCTTCACGTCGTCACTCACCGGCTGCGCGAAAGGCAGCGCGGCGAACGCTGGTGCCGCGCCCCAGAGGCGGATGCCGGCCTGCGGGATCATGTAGTGGTGCATCAGCTCGCGCACCAGCACCTCGGGCAGGTCGCCGGGCTGCGCGGTGACCATCAGCGCGCGCGTCCAGCGGTGCAGCTTGTCGGCGATGATGACGTTGTCCTGGCCGAAGCGGATCATCTCGATGATCTTGCCCTC
>JBDUAG010000536.1:0-3366 GCA_040004785.1 Burkholderiales bacterium
TATATATTCACAGTATGAACAGCCGACCCACGCGCAGCCTGCCGCCGCCTCCGCCGCTCGTCGATGCACTCAAGGGCCGCGGCACGGCCTGGGCCATCGATCACCGCTTCACGCGCCAGGTCAGCGAGGCTTGTGACGACGGCTGGGGCCTGCTCGATCAGCAGGCCAGCGAGGAGCGCATCGCGCCCACCACGCAGATCATCGAGGAGCGCGTCAAGTCGATCCTGTCGAGCAACGACTCGCCGGACATCTCGTTTGATCTCTCGATCAACCCGTATCGTGGCTGCGAGCACGGATGCGTCTACTGCTTTGCGCGGCCGACGCACAGCTACCTGAACATGTCGCCCGGGCTCGACTTCGAAACCCGCATCATCGCCAAGGTGAACGCCGCGGAACGCGTGCGCGAGGCCTTCGCGAGTCGCAGCTACGAGCCGCTGCTGCTCAACCTCGGCTCGGCCACCGATGCCTACCAGCCGGTCGAACGCAGGCTGTGCATCACGCGTTCCGTGATCGAGGTTCTCGCGGCGTGCGCGCATCCGTTCTCGCTGGTCAGCAAGTCCTCCGGCGTCGAGCGCGACCTCGACCTGATCGCACCGATGGCGGCGAAGCGCCTAGCCGCGGTCTACATCTCGGTGACCTCGCTCGATGCCGAACTGTCGCGCATCCTCGAGCCGCGCGCCGCCTCGCCGCAGCGTCGGCTGCGAACCATCAAGACGCTGGCCGAGGCCGGCGTGCCGGTCGGCGTGAGCGTGTCACCGGTGATCCCGTTCATCAACGAGCCCGAGCTCGAACGGATCCTGCAGGCCGCGGCCGAGGCGGGCGCCACGTCGGCCTTCAGCATCGTGCTGCGCCTGCCCTGGGAGGTGAACCCGCTGTTCCAGCAGTGGCTCGACCAGCACTTCCCGGATCGCGCCGCGCGCGTGATGGCCCGCGTGCGCGAAATGCGTGGTGGCAAGGACTACGACGCGCGCTTCGGATCGCGCATCCACGGCGAGGGCGTCTGGGCGCAGTTGCTGTCGCAGCGCTTTCACAAGGCCGCGGCGAAGCTCGGGTTGAATCGGCAACGCGTCGAACTCGATCTCACGCAGTTTCGCAAGCCGCTCGCGCCGCGGCGCGACGGGCAGCAAGACCTATTCGCCTGAGCCTAGTCTGCGAGATCGGGCTCGAAGAAGATCCAGCGCACCTGCGCGAACTCGGCGCGCAGGCTGGCCTCGACCGCGTTGATCGCCTCGATCAGTGCCACGTCCGAGCCCAGCGGTTGCATGCGCGCTTTCACCGCGACCATGATCTCGCTGCCCAACTGCTGCGTGATCAGGCTGTAGACCTGCGCGACCTCGGGCCGGGCCTCGATGTGTGCACGAAGGCGCACCAGCACCTGCGGCTCGGCGCTCTGGCCGATCAGCAGGGCCTTGACCTCGATACCGACCAGGATCGCCACCATCACCAGCAGCACGCCGATGCTGATCGAGCCGACCGCGTCCCACATCGGATCGCCGGTGAACATCGACAGCGCGATGAAGCCGAGCGCCAGCACCAGCCCACCAAGCGCGGCGAGGTCCTCGCCGAAGATCACCAGCAATTCGCTCTGGCGCGAAGTCCGGAACCACTGCCACAGGTTGAGCTCGCCGCGCTCCTTGTCGATCTCGCGCAACGCGCCCCACAGCGAGACCGACTCGGCCGCGACGCCGAACGACAGGATGCCGACCGCCACCCAGGCGTACCGCACCGGCTCGGTGTCGTGCAGCTTGTGCACGCCTTCGTAGATCGAGAACAGCCCGCCCATGCTGAACAGCATCAGCGCGACGATGAAGCTCCAGAAGTAGATCGCTCGGCCGTGGCCGAGCGGGTGATCGGGCGAGGCGGCCTGCTTGGCCGACTTCAGGCCCCAGATCAGCAGCGCCTGGTTGCCGCAGTCGGCGAACGAATGGATCGCTTCGGCGAGCATCGAGGCCGAGCCGGTGTAGACCGCGCCAACGCTCTTCGCGATCGCGATCGCGAAGTTGGCGCCGAGGGCGAACAGGATGGACTTGAGCGAATCGGCTTGTGCGGACATGGGTGTGTCGTCGGGATGGGTCAGGGCGCACGGCAGGGCGCCAGCGCATCGAGCGCCGGCTTGTACTCGACGGCGCGGACGCCGAGCAGGCCGAGCGCGGTGTGGAACAGATTGTCGTGGGTCAGCGCGGCATCCTGGCGCGCGCGCAGGCACTCGGTGGCCGGCCACATCACCATCGGGACATGTTTCTGCTCGATCGGCGCCACCGAGTACGGCAGGCCGTGCAGGTACAGGTTGTTCTCGCCCAGCGATTCACCGTGGTCCGAGACGTAGAGCATCGCGGTGTCGTAGGCGGACTGCTGGCGCTGCAGCCAGCCGATCGCCTGCGCCAGCACATGGTCGGTGTAGGCGATCGAGTTGTCATAGCCATTGACCAGCGCGGCGCGGTCGCATTGCTGCAGCACGTTCGTGTTGCACTCGGGCACGAAGGGCTTGCGGTCCGATGGGCTGCGCTTGAAGTAGGCTGGCCCGTGGCTGCCCATCTGGTGCAGCACGACGAGCACGCCGCGCGCGCGCGCCTCGGCGGGCAGCGCGGTAACGCGGGCATCCAGGCCTTGCAGTATGGCTTCGTCGAGACAGTCGTCGCCGGCGCAGGTGTCGACGTGCGGCACGCGTTCGCACAGGCCCTTGCAGCCGGCCTGGTTGTCGATCCACAGCACCGCCATGCCCGCGCGCTGCACCAGATCGAGCAGGTTCTCGTGATCGCGGTCGCGGTCCTCGTAGCCGGCCTTGCCGAGCGACGAGAACATGCAGGGCAGTGACGCCGCAGTGTTCGTGCCACACGACATCACGTTGCGAAAGCTCAGGACGTTCAGCGCCCCGAGCTCGGGGTTGGTCGGGCGTGCGTAGCCGTTCAACGCGAAGTGATCGGCGCGTGCCGTTTCGCCAACGACGAGCATCAGCAGCGGCGGCCGCGTGCCTTCCGCGCGCGGCAGGACGCGCGCGTCCAGCCCGATCGGCAGCGGCGGGCCGGCGGGCTTCGCGTTCGACTGCGCGGCCAGATCGACCAGCGCATAGAGCGAGTTCACCGGGTTGATCAGGTAACGCATCGTGCGGTGGTTGCGCATCGTCGTCGAGAGGTCGGCGAACAGCGCGAACACGAGCGCGGCCAGCAGCGCCAGCGCGACTATCATCGCGAGCACATTGCGGCCGGCCTGCGGCCCCAACTGCAGCCGCGCCACCGGCACGCGCCACAGCAGCAGCAGCGGCAGGCCGGCGAGCAGCGCGAGGCTGCCGAGCAGGCGCCAGCTCAGCAGATCGCGCACCTCGCGCGGGTCGGTCTGCAGCACGTTGGTCATCATCGTCGTGTCGAT
>JBDUAG010000537.1:0-3362 GCA_040004785.1 Burkholderiales bacterium
TCACCGCATTCGTCGAGCCGCCGATCGCGGCGTTGGTGCGGATCGCGTTCTCGAATGCTTCGCGCGTCAGGATCTTCGACAGGGTCAGCCCTTCGAGCGCCATCTGCACGATGCGCATGCCCGACATGTGAGCGAGCACATAGCGCCGCGCATCGACCGCCGGAATCGCCGCGTTGTGCGGCAGCGTGACGCCGAGCGACTCGGCCATGCAGGCCATCGTCGACGCCGTGCCCATCGTGTTGCAGGTACCGGCCGAGCGCGACATGCCCGACTCGGCCGACATGAACTCGTGCAAGGTGATCGTGCCGGCCTTGACCTGCTCGGAGAGCTGCCACACGGCGGTGCCCGAGCCAATGTCGCGGCCGCCGTGCTTGCCGTTGAGCATCGGCCCGCCGGTCACGCAGATGGCGGGCACGTCACAACTCGCCGCGCCCATCAGCAGCGCAGGCGTGGTCTTGTCGCAGCCGACCATCAGCACCACCGCATCGATCGGGTTGCCGCGGATCGCCTCTTCGACGTCCATGCTGGCGAGGTTGCGCGTGAACATCGCGGTCGGCCGCAGGTTCGATTCGCCGTTGCTGAAGACCGGGAACTCGACCGGGTAACCGCCGGCCTCGAACACGCCGCGCCGCACACGCTCGGCGAGCTGGCGGAAGTGCGCGTTGCACGGCGTCAGCTCCGACCAGGTGTTGCAGATGCCGATGATGGGCTTGCCCTGGAACTCGTGGTCCGGGATGCCCTGGTTCTTCATCCAGCTGCGGTACATGAAGCCGTTCTTGTCGGCAGTGCCGAACCAGGCGGCGGATCGGAGCGGAGGGCGTGTCGTGGGCATGGGGCATCGCAGGCTTGAGCGAGTGCCGATAATAAAGTATGCCTTTAAGTTGTCGCCAGTGAGTGTTTACCCTGTAATTCGTCAACTCACTGTGTTTTAGTATGACCATATCGAATCACTTCCAAGCTCGATGACCTCATTCGCTCACTACCCCAGCCTGCAGGATCGTGCAGTGCTGATCACCGGCGGCGCGACCGGGATCGGCGCGACGCTGGTCGAGCAGTTCGTCGCGCAGGGCGCCCGAGTCGGCTTCATCGACCTCGACGCCGCTGCCGGCCGGGCCCTGGTGGCGACGCTCGCCGATGCGCGCCACGCGCCCGTCTTCGTCGCTGCCGACCTGACCGACGTCAACGCGCTGGACCGCGCGATCGCCACGATCCGCGACCGCATCGGCCCGATCACCGCGCTGGTGAACAACGCCGCGAACGACGTGCGCCACGCGGTCGACGCGACCACCTCCGAGAGTTGGGACGCCGGCATCGCGGTGAACCTGAAGCATCAGTTCTTCGCCGCGAAGAACGTGGCCGCAGACATGAAGGCGGCGGGTGCCGGTTCGATCGTCAACGTCGGCTCGATCAGCTGGAAGCTCAAGCAGGGCGGCATGCCGGTCTACACGACGTCGAAAGCTGCGGTGCAAGGCCTGACGCGCAGCCTCGCACGCGACTTCGGGCCGTTCAACATCCGCGTCAACACGCTGGTGCCCGGTTGGGTGATGACGCAGAAGCAGATCCGCCTCTGGCTCGACGACAAGAGCCGCGAGGACATCGCGCGCGGCCAGTGCATCAACCAGCCGCTGCTGCCCGAGCACATCGCCCGCATGGCGTTGTTCCTCGCGGCCGACGACAGCGCGATGTGCACGGCACAGGACTTCATCGTCGATGGCGGCTGGGCCTGAATCGATGAGCTCCGTGCGGGCCTATGGCCTCCTGCCGGATGGGCGCGCCGTGTTCGAGCACACCCTCGACAACGGCCGCGGCCTGGTGCTGCGCGCGATCAACTTCGGTGGCATCGTGACCGCGCTCCACTGCCCGGATCGCGACGGCCGCCCGGCCAACGTCGTGCTCGGGTTCAGCGAACTCGCCGACTACGTCGAGCGCAACCCGAACTTCGGCACGCTGGTCGGCCGCTATGGCAATCGCGTCAAAGGCGGGCGCTTCGTGCTCGACCGCGAGCCGCATCAGCTCGCCTTGAACGACGGCACGAACGCGCTGCACGGCGGCCCGGGCGGATTCGGCAAGCGCTGGTGGGCGATCGCGCCGGTGCCGCCGCAGGCCGACGGCAGCGTCGCGCTCGAACTGACGCTGACCAGCGACGACGGCGACGAACACTACCCCGGTCGGCTCGACGTCACCGTGCGCTACACGCTGACGATGCTGGACGAGTGGCGCATCGACTACCGCGCGACCACGAGCCGCGCGACCGTGCTGAACCCGACGCACCACGGCTACTACAACCTCGCCGGCAGCGGCAGTGCGCTCGACCACGAGCTGAGCATCAACGCGAGCTGCTTTCTGCCCGTCGACGCAACGCTGATCCCGACCGGGATCGCCGACGTCGATGGCACGCCGTTCGACTTCCGCCAGCCGGTGCGCATTGCCGGACGCATCCGCAACGGCGACGCGCAACTGATGACGGCTCGCGGCTACGACCATTGCTTCGCGCTCGACCGTGACGACAGCGATGGCCTGGTCCACGCCGCGCGCCTGCGCGATCCGGCCTCCGGCCGCGTGTTGGACATCGCCACCACCGAACCCGGCATCCAGTTCTACTCCGGCAACTTTCTCGATGGCCGGCTGCGCGGCTCGGGCGGCCGCGCCTACCGCCAGGGCGACGGCGTGTGCCTGGAGACGCAGCACTACCCCGACTCGCCGAATCGGCCCGAATTTCCGTCCACGGTGCTGCGGCCCGGCGAGACGTTCCAGAGCACGACCGTGCATCGCTTCAGCACTGACTGAACCACCACCCGAAGAGGAGACAGCATGAACATCCAACGTCGTACCGCCATCGCGGCCCTGATCGCCGCCGGCCTGCCGCTCCCTGCGTTCGCGCAGGACAAGCTCGTGCTCGGCTTCGCCCAGATCGGCGCCGAGAGTGAATGGCGCACCGCCAACACCGAGTCGATCAAGGCCTCGGCCAAGGACGCCGGCATCGAGCTCAAGTTCTCCGATGCGCAGCAGAAGCAGGAGAACCAGATCAAGGCGATCCGCGCCTTCATCGCTCAGAAGGTCGATGTGATCGCGTTCTCGCCGGTGGTCGAATCCGGCTGGGGCACGGTGCTGCGCGAGGCCAAGGCGGCGAAGATTCCGGTGATCCTGTCCGACCGCGCCGTCGACGAGAAGGACGACAGCCTGTGGGTCAGCTTCATGGGTTCGGACTTCACCGAAGAAGGTCGCAAGGCCGGCCGCTGGCTGGTCGAGAAGATGAAGGGCAGCACCGGCGACGTGAACATCGTCGAACTGCAGGGCACGGTCGGCTCGGCACCGGCGATCGACCGCAAGAAGGGCTTCGAGGAAATCATCAAGGCCGACCC
>JBDUAG010000538.1:0-3351 GCA_040004785.1 Burkholderiales bacterium
AACTACGACTCGATGATCGGCAAGATCATCGTGCATGGCGACACCCGCGATCAGGCGCTGGCGCGGATGCGCATTGCGCTGTCGGAGACGGTCGTCGAAGGCATCTCGACGAACATCCCTTTGCACCGCGAGCTGATGGTCGACGCCAAGTTCATCGAAGGTGGCACGAGCATCCACTACCTCGAAGGCTGGCTGGGCCGTCACAAGCGCTGATCGGCACCGCATGCCCATGGTCGAACTGCTGTTGCTCGCACCGGAAGATTGCGTCGAAAGCGCTTCAGATGCGCTGATCGACGAGCTCGAAGCGCTTTCGGTCTCGGTCGAGGATGCCGATGCCGATTCCGAGGATGAGCATGCCCTGTTCGGTGAACCTGGGATGCCCGCACCACGCTCGGGCTGGCGGCGCTCGATGCTGCGCGCTCTGTTCGCTAACGAGGCCGGAGCCAGCGACGCCGCGACGTTGCTGCTCGCGCAGGACTGGGCGCAAGGCATCCATGTGCAGGCGATCACGCCGGTCGAGGATCAGGATTGGGTGCGTCTGACACAGTCCCAGTTCGCGCCGGTGCCGGTCACGCCCGAGTTCTGGATCGTACCGAGCTGGCATGCGCCGCCGGCCGAGGCCGTGCGCGTGATCCGGCTGGATCCGGGCTTGGCCTTCGGCACCGGCACGCACCCGACGACGCGCATGTGCCTGCGCTGGATTGCATTGCAAGCACCGAATCGCTCGGCCGGCTGGGCGCGGGCGCTCGACTACGGTTGCGGCTCGGGAATCCTGGCAATCGCCACGGCGCTGCACGGCGCGCAGCAGGTCGACGCGGTAGACATCGATCCGGGCGCGGTCGAGTCGACGCAGGCGAATGCGCTCGCAAACGGCGTGGCGCTGCGCGCGGGCCTGCCCGACGCAGCGCATGGCCACTACGCACTCGTCCTTGCGAACATCCTGGCGACGCCGCTCAAGCTGCTCGCACCACTGCTGTGCGACCACGTCGCCGTGGGCGGCGATCTGGTGCTGGCCGGCATCCTCGAACGACAGGCGGAGGAGCTGACGGCAGCGTATGCGCCGTGGTTGGCACTGTCCGTCAACGATCGCGAGGACGGCTGGATCCTGATGACCGCGCGGCGCAGCGCGTGAATGTCGTGGTCACCCATGGGATGATTCGGCCATGAGTCTGGCCACGCGATGCTCGGCCTGCGGCACCGTCTTCCGGGTCGTACAGGATCAACTCAAGGTTTCTGAAGGTTGGGTCCGGTGCGGGCGTTGCAACGACGTCTTTAACGCGCTGGAGAGCCTGTTCGACCTCGAGCGCGACAAGCCTCCGGAATGGTCGCCGAGCGAGCCGGCGCCCGAGGACACGCCCCCGGATCAGGCGGAGATCGTCGCGGCCGAACGAGTATCAGACGCGTCGCTCGTCGACCGGATCGATGCGCAACTGCTGGGCTCGCGGCGCCGTGAGAGCGACTTCACCCCGGCCGCACGGGTCGACGAGCGCGATCGCCTGGATTTTCCGGATGCGCAGTTCGAACCGGATTCGGTTTCGGGCGAGGCCATTGTTGCCGTGCACGACACGACACTGGAATCGGAGGCACTCCGGCCTGACGTGACGGCGCCCTCGGCGACGCCGGAGTTCATTCGGCATGCGCAACGCCGCGCGCGCTGGGACCGGCCGGTGGCCCGTGGCGCGCTTGCCGTCGCCGGGCTGCTGCTCCTGTCCACGCTGGCGCTGCAGATCGGGCATCACTTTCGCGACACGATTGCGATGCGTTGGCCCACGCTGGCGCCCGTGCTCATGACGTGGTGTGCCACGCAAAGCTGTTCGATTCAGCCGCCGAAACGGATCGAAGACATTGCGGTCGAGAGCTCGGCTCTGACCCGCGCCACCGGGCTCGATGCATTCAATCTGGCGGTGACGCTGCGCAATCGTGGAGGAATGACATTGGCCTTGCCCTCCATCGACCTCAGTTTGACCGATCCGTCGGGACAGGTGGTGGCACGTCGAATGCTCGCGCCGAGCGAGTGGCGGCTCGCGACGCCGACGATCCAGGCGGGCACCGAGTTGCCGCTGCAACTGTTGCTGACGGCAGCGAACGCTCGCGTCAGCGGCTACACCGTCGAGATTTTCTATCCCTGAGCCTTCAAGCGAGACGGCAGCACCACGCCGTCATTTGGACGGTCCATCCATGGAGTTTTGATGTCAGCTTTGATTTGTGGTTCGCTCGCGTTCGACACGATCACCAACTTTCCCGGTCGGTTTGCGCAACAGATTCTGCCGGAGCAACTGCACATTTTGAATGTGTCGTTCCTGGTGCCCACCTTGCGCCGTGAATTCGGTGGTTGCGCAGGCAACATCGCCTACACGTTGAGCCTGCTGGGCGGGCAACCGCTGGTGATGGCGGCAGTCGGCCCGGATGGGAAGGACTACCTCGACCGCATCGAGTCCTGGGGCGCGACGACGCAGTATGTACAGACGATGTCGGACAGTCACACCGCCCAGGCCATCATCATCACAGATGCCGACAACAACCAGATCACGGCGTTCCATCCCGGTGCGATGCAGTCTGCCCATCTTCAGCCGGTGCCCGTTCGGGAGGACGTCCGCGTCGCCATCGTGGCGCCGGACGGACGCGACGCCATGCTGCAGCATGCGGCGCAACTCGACAAGGCCGGGATTCCGTTCATCTTCGATCCAGGTCAAGGATTGCCGATGTTCGATGGTGCGGAGTTGATGCGATTCGTCGAGCAGGCGACCTGGATCGCGGTCAACGACTACGAAGCGCAGATGCTGTGCGATCGGACCGGACACACGCTGGAATCACTGTCGCGATCACATCTTCGCGGCCTAGTCGTCACGCTGGGCGCGAGCGGCTGCGACGTTTGGCAGCAAGGCACACGCACCCATGTGCCGGGCATCGTCGCAAGTGCGGTCGTGGATCCAACAGGTTGCGGAGACGCGTTTCGTGCAGCGCTGCTTTACGGCATCGAGGAAGGCTGGGCTTTGCAGCGATGCGTTGAACTGGGCAACCACATCGGCGCGATCAAGATCGCATGTCGAGGAGGGCAGAATCACAGACTTGATCGGCGGGCACTGGCTCTCTAACCGCAGCGATCATCCGCCACTCGCTGCAGGGCACTCCCAGAAACGGAACAGCCCGGCCGAAGCCGGGCTGTTCACACTCAATGCCTCCCGATCAGGGCTTGCCGCCCGTCGGGAAGGGCCAAGCGGCCTGGGGGCTGAGGGCCGTCTTCGCAGGCGGCATAGCCGCGACTGCAGTCGACGCCTTCTTCGCAGCAGGCTTTTTTGCCGCCTTCTTCGCAGGCTTCTTCGCAGCGGCCTTCTTCGCCGGAGCCTTCTT
>JBDUAG010000539.1:0-3341 GCA_040004785.1 Burkholderiales bacterium
CCGAGCAGTACACCGAGTTCTACAAGCAGCTCAGCTACGACACCGAAGCGCCGCTCGCCTATACGCACAACCGCGTCGAAGGCCGCAGCGAGTACACGCAGCTGCTGTACGTGCCGGCCAAGGCGCCGTTTGACTTGTGGAACCGCGACAAGCGCGGCGGCGTGAAGCTGTATGTCAAGCGCGTCTTCATCATGGACGACGCCGAGGCGCTGATGCCGGTCTACCTGCGCTTCGTGAAGGGCGTGATCGACAGCGCCGACCTGCCGCTGAACGTGAGCCGCGAGCTGCTGCAGGAAAGCCGCGACGTGAAGGCGATCCGCGAAGGCTCGACCAAGCGCGTGCTCGGCATGCTCGAATCGCTCGCCAACAGCGAAGACGAGGCCGACAAGGCGAAGTACGCCGCGTTCTGGAAAGACTTCGGCGTCGTGCTGAAGGAAGGCGTCGGCGAAGACCACACGAACCAGGAGCGGCTCGTGAAGCTGCTGCGCTTCGCGTCGACGCATGCGGACGAAGGCGTCTCGCTGACCGACTACCTCGGCCGCATGAAGGAAGGTCAGGAGGCGATCTACTACGTCACCGCCGACACGCTGGCCGGCGCCAAGAGCAGCCCGCAGATCGAGATCTTCCGCAAGAAGGGCATCGAGGTGCTGCTGCTGATCGACCGCGTCGACGAGTGGATGCTGAGCCACCTGTACGAGTTCGACGGCAAGGCGTTGCAGAGCGTCGCGAAGGGCGCGGTCGATCTGGGCAAGCTGCAGGACGAGGCGGAGAAGAAACAGGCCGAGGAAGCGGCGACCGCGTTCAAGCCGTTGCTCGATCGCCTGAAGGAAGCCCTGAAGGAGCGCGCGAAGGACGTGCGCGTGACGACGCGGTTGGTCGATTCACCCGCGTGTCTGGTCGTCGAAGAGGGCGACATGAGCGGGCACTTGGCCCGCATGTTGAAGCAGGCCGGGCAGACCGCACCGAAGTCGCTGCCGACGCTGGAGGTGAACGCCGAGCACGCGCTGGTGAAGCGCCTGGACGGCAGCGCGCATTTCGACGAGCTGGCGAACATCCTGTTCGACCAGGCGTTGCTCGCCGAGGGCGGCCAGCTCGAAGACCCGGCCGCGTATGTGCGGCGTGTCAACGCGTTGCTGGTGGCATAGTCAGCCGGCGCCGCCCAAGGGCGGCTCCCCCATCGCCTCGACCTGCTGGCGCAGGCGCGTCGTCTGCTCGGCCCAGTATTTCGGGCTCTCGAACCACGGGAAGGCGATCGGGAACGCCGGGTCGCTCCAGCGGCGCGCGATCCACGCGCTGTGGCGGACGATGCGCAGCGTGCGCAGCGGCTCCACCAGCCGCAGCTCGCGCCAGTCGAAATCCATGAACTGTTCGTAGCCGTCGAGCACGGCGGCGAGCTGGCGCGTCATCGAACCGCGGTCGCCCGACAGCAGCATCCACAGGTCTTGCGTCGCCGGGCCGGTGACGGCGTCGTCGAGATCGACGAAGTGCGGGCCGTCGGTTGTCCACAGCACGTTGCCGAGGTGGCAGTCCCCGTGCAGGCGGATCTGGCGTGATGGCGCACCGCGCTCGAAGGCCTCGGCGACGGCGGCCAGCGCCTCCTGCGTGACCTGCGTCCACGCGGCCTCGGCGTCGGGCGGGATCAGGTTTTGCGAGAGCAACCAGTCGCGTTCGTTGAGGCCGAAGGTCTGCGCGTTCAGCGTCTCGCGAAACTCGAACGGCTTGAGCGCGCCGACCGCGTGCATGCGTCCGATGAAGCGGCCCAGCCACTCGAGCGTGCCCGCGTCTTCGAGCTCGGGCGCTCGCCCGGCCAGGCGCGCGCTGACGCTGAAGCGATAGCTGCCCAGCGGCGTGTCGAGCTGCGCCAGGGTTTTGCCGATCAGCGAGACCTGGTCGGCGAGCCGCGACGCCGCATCGATAATCAGCGGCCAGACCGCCGCGACCGGGATCTCGCGCTCGGCGAGCTCGTTCGCGAACGCGTGCTCTTCGAGAATCTGCGCATCGCTCCAGCGACCTGGTCGGTAGAACTTGCTGACGATCACGCGCCCGTCTTCAAGGAAAACCTGGAACACGCGGTTCTCGTACGAGTTGAGCTGGATCAGCCGGCCGTCGCCACGCAGGCCGACGGCATCGAGCGCATCGAGGACGATGTCGGGGCCGAGGCCGGCGTAGGGGGTCTCTGAGGGAGCGGAGGTCATGCGCCGATCCTACGCGGCGGCGCCAACCCGCTCAGTGGCGTGACGACCCGATCGAGTAGGGTTGATCGACGACCACGCCGCCAGTCTCGTCGCCATCCGAACCCGAGGTGGAGTCGGGGCCGCTGTCGGGCGTCGTGTGGATCGAGCCGCGCTGCGGCCGCATGCCGGGCATCGGCGCGAATTCGCTGTTGCTGAAGCCGTCACGCGAGTCGGGGGCGAAGAACGAATCCTGGAACACGGTCGAGTCCTGCCACAGCGCGGTGCGCTCGGCGCGGCGCGAGGCCACCGTGCTGGCGAGCGAATCGCGCGCCTGGTTCAGGTTGGCCCTCGGCCCGGGTGCCGGCGCCGGCTGTGGGCCGCGCGCTGGCGCGCCGCTGCTGGGAACGAGCAATTGGAGTTCGGCCACCGAGGGCAGTTGATCCACCGGGCAGCGCAGGTAGCGCACGCGGCAGGCGCCGAGCACCGACTGCTTGATCTGCATCACGCGACGCGAGTTGCCACGGTCGGTGTCGAGGTCGATCGCGGCGAGCACGCGGCCATTCGCGCTGCACACGGCGAACGTCACATGGCTGCTGCCGAGCAGATCGAACCAGTAGCGCACTTCGCTCGGGTCGGTTGGCTGGCAAAACCGCACCAGCGGCAGCTTGGACAGCACGATGTGATGCGGCAAGGCTTCCCGCAGCAACCTGTAGACACGGCGTTCATCGGTGGAGAACACCGGCCGGGCAGTGAGGGCCCATTCGGAGGGCAACTCGTTGGCCTTTTTGGGCTGGCGTCGGAACGCCCACAGGCAGATCACCAGCCCCAGCAGAGCCAGGGCGACGAGCGCCACAATCCATGGGAGCGTTTGCATGTCAGGCGGTGCTGTTGGGCGATACAGGGCGAAGATGACGTCGAGATGACGTGTTCACTGACGGACTGTAACGGATGGGAACTTGTGCCGGACTGTTCCCACTCCCCCCAAACGAGGGAACGACACCGCGCCGCAGGTCGGCGTGCACAACGCACGCCGGGCTGTCATTCTTCCGCGACGTGGGCGGCTTTGCCGAGTGACGTCTTGACTTCTCCGAGCACATCGAGGATGCCGGTCACCTGGCGCGCGTGCACCTTGAGCCGGTAATCGAGTTCGGCCGCTCGCACGCCGAC
>JBDUAG010000540.1:0-3340 GCA_040004785.1 Burkholderiales bacterium
CTCGATCAGGCTGCCGGCGGCCTGCGCCGGGAACACCGCCTTGGCGATGCCGGTCACGGCCAGCGGGTAGGCGACGCCGGTGATCGCGCTGAGCGCAACGAACAGCGCGAGGGCCGGGCGAACGATGGAAGTCATGATGAGTCCTCTCTCAGACGAGATGCGTCACGGCCAGCGCCATGTCGATCAGCTTGATCCCGACGAACGGCACGATCAGCCCGCCCAGTCCGTAGACCAGCACATTGCGGCGCAGCAGCGCCGCGGCACCGATGGCGCGGTACTTGACGCCCTTCAGCGCCAGCGGGATCAGGAAGATGATGATGATCGCGTTGAAGATCACCGCCGCCAGAATCGCCGACGACGGGCTGTGCAGGCCCATCACATCGAGCGCCTTCAGCTGCGGGTAAGTCGTGGCGAACGCGGCCGGGATGATCGCGAAGTACTTGGCCACGTCGTTCGCGATCGAGAACGTGGTCAGCGACCCGCGCGTCATCAGCAATTGCTTGCCGGTCTCGACGATTTCGAGCAGCTTGGTCGGGTTCGAGTCGAGGTCGACCATGTTGCCGGCTTCCTTGGCCGCCTGGGTGCCCGAGTTCATCGCGACGGCGACATCGGCCTGCGCCAGCGCCGGTGCGTCGTTGGTGCCGTCGCCCGTCATCGCGACGAGTCGGCCTTCGCCCTGGTACTCGCGAATCAGTGCGAGCTTGGCCTCCGGCGTCGCCTCGGCGAGGAAGTCGTCGACGCCGGCCTCGGCCGCGATCGCTGCGGCGGTGAGCTTGTTGTCGCCGGTGATCATGATGGTCTTGATGCCCATCCGGCGCAGCTCGGCGAAGCGTTCCTTGATACCGCCCTTGACGATGTCCTTGAGCTCGATCACGCCCAGCGCGCGCGACCCGTTGGCCACGACCAGCGGCGTGCTGCCGCGCCGTGCGACATCGTCCGCCGCCTTCTGAACCTCGGGCGGCCAGCTCGCGCCCAGCGCCTCGACGTGCTTGCGGATCGCATCGGCAGCGCCCTTGCGCACCTGGCGCGTCTTGCCGTCGGCGGTCAGGTCGACGCCGCTCATGCGGGTCTGCGCGGTGAAGGGCACGAAGTGCGCGCCCAGGCTGGCCATTTCCCGTTCGCGCAGGTTGAACTTCTGCTTCGCGAGCACGACGATGCTGCGGCCTTCCGGCGTTTCGTCGGCCAGCGACGCGAGCTGCGCGGCATCGGCCAGCGTCTGCTCGCTGACGCCGAAGGCCGGGATGAAGGTCGACGCCTGGCGATTGCCGAGCGTGATCGTGCCGGTCTTGTCCATCAGCAGCACGTCGACATCGCCGGCGGCCTCGACCGCGCGGCCCGAGGTCGCGACGACGTTGGCCTGCATCATGCGGCTCATGCCGGCCACGCCGATCGCCGAGAGCAAAGCGCCGATCGTCGTCGGGATCAGGCACACCAGCAGTGCGATCAAGGTCGTGACCGTCACCGCCGAGCCGAGTTTGGCCACGTCGACGCTGAAGATCGACATCGACAGCAGTGTCACGACGACGACGAGGAACACGATCGTCAGCGCGACCAGCAGGATGTTCAGCGCGATCTCGTTCGGCGTCTTCTGGCGCTTGGCGCCTTCGACCATCGCGATCATGCGATCGACAAACGATTCGCCGGGGTTCACGCCGATGCGCACGACCAGCCAGTCCGAGAGCACGCGCGTGCCGCCCGTCACGGACGAGAAGTCACCGCCCGATTCGCGGATCACCGGCGCCGATTCGCCGGTGATCGCGCTCTCGTCGACCGACGCGACGCCTTCGATGACCTCGCCGTCGAGCGGGATCACGTCGCCGGTCTCGACCAGCACGACCGTGCCCTTGCGCAGCTCGTCGGTCGCCAGCGGAATCCATGCGGAGCCGTGCTTGGGTTCGAGCAGCTTCTTGCCGATGGTCTTGCGCTTCATGCCGCGCAGCGACGCGGCCTGCGCCTTGCTGCGGCCTTCGGCGAGTGCCTCGGCAAAGTTCGCGAACAACACGGTGAACCACAGCCACAGCGCGATCGCGAGGATGAAGCCGGCCGGCGCCTCGCCCTGGCCGCCCAGCGCCTGCACCCACAGGATGGTGGTGATGATGCTGCCGACGTAGACGACGAACATCACCGGGTTGCGCCACTGGACGCGCGGGCTCAGCTTCTTGAAGGCCGAGACGATGGCCGGCGTCACCAGCGCCGGGTCGAGCAGGGAGAACGATTGGGTTGTATTCATGATGTTTGACCTGTTCTCGCTGCGGTCACTTGCCCGACCACAACATGAAGTGCTCGACGACCGGCCCGAGGGCCAGCGCCGGCACGTAGTTCAGCAGCCCGACCAACAGCACCGAGCCGAGCAGCAGCACGACGAACAGCGGGCCGTGCGTCGGCAGCGTGCCGGGGGTCACCGCGAGCCGCTTCTTCGCGGCGAGGTTGCCGGCGATCGCCAGCACCGGCACGATCACCGCGAAGCGACCGAACCACATCGCCACCGCGAGCAGCTCGTTGTAGAACGGCGTGTTCGCCGAGAGGCCCGCGAACGCGCTGCCGTTGTTGTTGGCGGCGGAACTGAGCGCGTACAGGATCTCCGAGAAGCCATGCGCGCCGGGGTTGGCGATGCCGGCCCTGCCGGCCTCGGCCACGACCGCGAGCGCGGTGCCGGCAAGCACCAGGATCGGCGTCACGAGGATCGCGATCGACGTCATCTTCATGTCGAACGATTCGATCTTCTTGCCCAGGTATTCCGGCGTGCGGCCGATCATCAGCCCGGCAATGAACACCGCGAGGATCGCGAAGATCAGCATGCCGTACAGGCCCGATCCGACGCCGCCGAACACCACCTCGCCAAGCTGGATCAGCACCATCGGCACCGCGCCACCCAGCGGCATGAAGGAGTCCTGCATGCCGTTGACCGCACCGCAGGACGCGGCCGTGGTGATCGCCGCGAACAGCGTCGTCGCACTGATGCCGAAGCGCGCTTCCTTGCCCTCCATGTTGCCACCAGGTTGCAAGGCGGATTGCGCCTGGTCGATGCCGAGCGCGGTGAACTGCGGGTTGCCGGCCTGTTCCGGCGGCGTCACGATCAACACCGAGACGACGAACAGCAGCGTCATCGCGGCCAGCACCGCCCAGCCCTGGCGCATGTCGCCGACCATCCGGCCGAACGCGAACACCAACCCCGCCGGGATCAGGAAGATCGCCAGCATCTGCAAGGAGTTGCTGAGCGGTGTCGGGTTCTCGTACGGGTGCGCCGAGTTCGCATTGAAGAAGCCGCCCCCGTTGGTGCCGAGGATCTTGATCGCCTCCTGCGACGCGACCGGGCCCATCGCGATCTGCTGCGTGGCCG
>JBDUAG010000072.1:0-11267 GCA_040004785.1 Burkholderiales bacterium
GCCTGAACTTTCCCGACCTGCTGATCGTGCAGAACAAGTACCAGATGAAGCCGCCGCTGCCGTTCGTGCCCGGCTCCGAGTACGCCGGCGTGGTCGAGGCCGTCGGTGCGGATGTGAAGCAACTGAAGGTTGGCGATGCGGTGGCAGCGTTCGGCGGCACCGGCGGCTTCGCGACGCACGCCATCGTGAACGCGGCGCTGGCGATGCCACTGCCTAAGAACTTCGCGTTCGACGACGCCGCGGCCTTCGTGCTGACTTACGCGACGACGCACCATGCGCTGCTCGATCGCGCCGCGCTCAAGGCCGGCGAAACCGTGCTGGTGCTGGGCGCAGCCGGTGGCGTCGGCACCGCGGCGATCCAGATCGCGAAGGCGGTCGGCGCGCGCGTCATCGCCGCCGCCTCGAGCGACGAGAAATGCGCGCTGTGCGCGCAGCTCGGTGCCGATGCGACGATCAACTACTCGACCGCGAACCTGCGCGACGAGATCAAGCGCCTCACCGATGGCAAGGGCCCGGACGTGGTCTACGACCCGGTCGGTGGCGACCTGGCCGAGCCGGTGTTCCGCTCGATCGGCTGGCGTGGGCGCTACCTCGTCGTCGGCTTCGCGCAAGGTGGCATCCCGGCATTGCCATGGAACCTGGCGCTGCTCAAGGGCGCGTCGATCGTCGGCGTGTTCTGGGGTGACTTCGCGCGCCGCGAGCCCGAGGCCAACGCCGCGGCACTGGCCGAGTTGGCCAGGTGGTACGCCGAGGGCAAGGTCAAGCCGGTGATCGATCAACGGCTGCCGATGGTCGAGCTGCCCAAGGCGTTCGCGCGCATGGGTAGCCGCCAAGTGCGCGGCAAGCTGGTGATGGTGAACCCGTAGCAGGGTCACCCGAGGCGGGGTCGTGCGAAGCGAGTGCGCTACCATGCCGGGCATACAAGAACTACAGGCGCCAGCAGCATGGCAGTCAAGGTACTCATCGTTGAGGACAACCCGGTCGCACGCAGTTTTCTGAGCCGCGTGGTCAAGGAGAGTTTCAGTGACGCCCTCGTGATCACCGAGGCCGGCGACCTGGAAACCGCGCGCCGCCAGATCGGCCCGCTGCGCGATGGCGCACAGGCCGTCGACCCCTTCAAGCTGATCCTCGTCGATCTCGAACTGCCCGATGGCAACGGCATGGAACTGCTCGCCGAACTCGGCCAGTACCCGGCCACCAAGATCGTCACGACGCTCTACTCCGACGACGACCATCTCTTCCCTGCGCTGCAATGCGGCGCCGACGGCTACCTGCTGAAGGAGGACCGCTTCGAGGTGCTGGTCGAGGAGCTGCAGAAGATCGTGCGCGGCCAGCCGCCCCTGTCACCGGCCATCGCACGGCGTCTGCTGACGCATTTCCGGCACGGACCGGGCCTGGCCGGCGCCGGGCTGGGTGTCGGGGCCGCGCCGCTGGCGTCGGGCTTCCAGAGCAGCCGTCCGATCCCGATGGGCCGCGGCGCGCCGCTCGATCACGAGCGCCTCACGCCGCGCGAAAGCGAGGTGCTGACGTACCTCAGCAAGGGCTTCACGATCAAGGAGATCGCGAGCCTGATGGGCATCAAGTGGTTCACCGTCAACGATCACATCAAGTCCATCTACAAGAAGCTCAATGTGTCGAGCCGTGCCGAGGCCGCCGTGCTGGCCAGCAAGCAAGGCCTGGTCTGACTGACCAACCGCCGTGGCCCAAGAAGGCACTAACGCCCCGCGCGCCGCCGGCCTGAACAACACATGGCCCGGGCGCAACTTGCCGACCTGGACCGGCGTCCCGAGCCAGCTCGGCGACTCGGTGCTTGACGCCGGTTGGAGCGAGCGCGCTGATGGGCCGGCGCTCCCGATTCCCTGGAAGGGCGCGCGACTCGCATTGCTGGTGCTGTTCGCGCTGCTCGGCTGCATCGCGGTGGCGAGCCTCATCCAGGCGGTGTCGGCCTCGACGCACGTCCCCGCCCAATGGCGCGCTGGTGCACAGGGGCGGATCGAGCTGGCGGCCAGCGCCGAGCCCGCCTTGCAGCCACACATCGGCAAGGCGCTGACCGGCCTCATGGGCACCGACGACGCCGTGGCTCTCGCCGACCCGCTCGCGTTGCAGCGCTCGCCACGCTGGGTCATTGGCGATGCCGAGCGTGCGCAGCTGCAGGCGGCCCAGGCGCAACTCACCGCCGCCCTGGGCTCGGACCGCGTCCGCCTCGTCTTCGCGGACGACTCCCGGGTCGAGCTCCAGACCGTGCCGCGCGGCCTCGCCTCGCTGCCGCTGGCGATGTGGTTGCTGTGTGCCGGCGCGCTCGCGCTGTACCTGATTGCCGTTCTCACGATGCTCAGGCACCCGACGGTGCGCAACCTCGTCTACGCAGCGATGGCCGTGTGTCAGGCGGCGAACCTGCTGATGATCGCGGGCGAGATTGCGCTCGTGTTCGGCCTGCCTGCCCCGTTCGCACGCTGGGGCCTGCCGCTGCACGCGGGCTTCGATCTGCTGACCGCCGCGGCGATGATCAACGCCGCGTGCCTGCATCCTCGCCGCTTGCCGGGCTCGGGCTGGATCGCCCTGGCCGGCTGGGCTGCCGCGTCCGGCCTGATCGCGGCTCTCGTCGCCGGTGGCCTGCCACACGCGTGGTGGTGGGCGCAGCTCGTCGTGCTCGCGATGGGCGGCGTCTCGATCGGATTGCTGAGCTGGTCGTATCACATCGAGCCGCATCCGTTCGCGATCGTGCTGCGCCAGTTCGGCGTCGTCACCGCGGCGACCTGGGCCTTGATGACGGCGGCACTGTTCGCCTCGGATGGCCTGCGCGGCGTGCCGCACAACATCGCGGACACCGCCGGCGTGGTCTGGCACGTCTACCTCGTCGCGATGCTGATGCTGGTCCCGTTCCTCGCGAAATCGCAGAACGTGCTGCGCGAGTTCGTGTTGCTGGCGGCCATCAGCAGCGTCGCGATCTCGCTGTATTTGCTGTTCGTCACCCTGCCCTCGCTCGGCCAGTTGGCGGCGCTGACGCTGTCGCTGTTCGTCTCGCTCGGCGTCTACTCGGCGGCACGCCAGTGGATCCTGAACCAGCTGCGCGGCAGCAGCGTGCTGACCACCGAGCGCATGTTCGAGCAGCTGTACCGCATGGCGCGCGAAGTCGAGGCACGGCCGGAGCGTGCGCCGGCGCTGCTGTCGCAATTGCTGGGCGATCTGTTCGAGCCGCTCGAGGTCAACGTCGGTGAACTGCGCACGCGCAAGACGCGCGTCGCCGGCGACGGCTCGAGCATGCTGGTGCCGCTGCCCGCACTCGGCGACGAGGCGACGCAGCCGCAGTCGGTCCTGATCCGATTCGCGCAGCACGGCCGGCGCCTGTTCACTGCCGAGGACGCACGCCTGACCGACCGCGTCGTCGAGCAATTGCGCCGGGCGGTGCACTTCGACAAGGCCGTCGAGCAAGGTCGCCACGAGGAGCGGTTGCGCCTCGCACAAGACCTGCACGACGACATCGGCGCCCGTTTGCTCACCTTGATGTACAAGGCGCAGTCACCCGAGATGGAGGACTATGTGCGCCACACGCTGCAGGACCTGAAGACGCTGACGCGCGGTCTGGCCGCGTCCAACCATCGCCTGTCGCACGCGGCTGCCGAATGGAAGGCCGACCTCACGCACCGGCTGACCGCGGCACACGTCGAGCTGAAGTGGGCGTTCGTGTTCGACGACGACATCCTGCTCACCGTCGTGCACTGGTCGGCGCTGACGCGCATCCTGCGCGAGCTCGTCAGCAACGCCATCGCGCATTCGCAGGCGCAGCAGCTCGACATCGACTTTCGGCTCGAAGCCGACCGCATCGAACTCACGATCACCGACAACGGTGTCGGCCGCAACCCGCGCTCGTGGTCGCACGGGCTGGGCCTGGGCGGCGTACGCAAGCGCGTGAAGCAGCTCGGCGGCGAAGTCGAGTGGCGCGAGGCCGCGCCACTCGGCATCAGCTGCCGCGTCGTGATTCGCGATCTCTCGGTGCGCTGGCAACTTCAGGCCTGAACGCCGCAAGGAGCAACACATGTCGATCCAGTCGCAGTATCTGCAAAAGCGCACCGACGCGGCCGAGGCCGTGCGACTGGTGAAGAACGGCGACTGCATCATCGTGCCGACCGGCGTCGGCGAGCCGCCGACCTTGCTGAGCGCGCTGTCGGAGCAGCGGCGCGACTTCCGAGACGTGAAGGTTTCGCAGATCCTGGCGATGCGCAAGTACGCCTACATCGACCCGACGACGGTGGAGCACGTTCGCCACATCGCCTTCTTCTACGGTGCGGCCACCCGCGCCGGCGGGCAGGAAGGCTGGATCGATTTCACCCCGAACTATTTCTCGGAGATCCCGGCGCAGATCGAGCGCGGCCAGATCGGGGCCGATGTCGTGCTGACGATGGCCTCGACGATGGACGCGCACGGCTACTTCTCCATCAGCCTGGGCGCCGACTACACGATGGCTGCGATCGCGAAGGCGCGTGCCGTCATTCTCGAGGTCAACCCGAACGTGCCGTTCGCATGCGGCAGCTGTCAGGTGCACATCTCGCAGGTCACGGCGCTGGTCGAGAGCAGTGAGCCGGTGCTCGAGGTCGGCTTGCCGAAGATCGGCCCGGTGCAGGAGGCCATCGGCAAATACGTCGCCGATCTGATCGACGATGGCTCGACCTTGCAGATCGGCTACGGCGGCATCCCCGACGCGGTCGTGATGCAGCTGACCTCGAAGCGCGACCTCGGCATCCACACCGAGATGATCGGCGACGGCATCATGACGCTGGTGGAAAGCGGCGCCGTCACCAACCGGCGCAAGAATTACCTGCCCGGCAAGATGGTGGCCACCTTTGCACTCGGCTCCGCCAAGCTCTACCGCTTCATGGACCGCAACCCCGGCCTGGAGATCCACCCGGTTGACTTCACCAACGCACCCGCGCTCGCGGGCCTGAACGACCAGCTGATCGCGATCAACGCGACCTTGCAGATCGACCTGCTGGGCCAGTGCGGCTCCGAGAGCCTCGGGTCGGCACCGTACTCGGGCACCGGCGGGCAGTCGGACTTCGTGCGCGCGGCAAACCGCTCGCGCGGCGGCAAGGCGTTCATCGTCGTGCCCTCGACCGCCAAGAACGACACCATCTCGCGCATCGTGCCGGTGCTCTCGCCCGGCACGCACGTCAGCACGAGCAAGAACGACGTGAACTACGTGGTCACCGAGTTCGGTGTCGCCCAGCTGCGCGGCAAGTCGGCGAAGCAGCGCGCGCTCGAACTCATCGCCATCGCGCACCCGAGCTTTCGCGCCGAGCTGGCCGAACAGGCCAGGCGCATGAAGATTCTCTGAGGCGGAACTGCGCGCGTGGCTGACGAGGCCAGACGCGACTTGGCATGAGCGCTAGGAATCCACCGCCTCGGCCACCCGCACCGCGCCGGCCTTCGGGGCCGGTCTCAGTGGCGTGACCTCGACGCCGATCCCGCGGTAGCCGGTGAACCGGCACGACTCGCTGAACATCGGCTCGCCGCTGACCCGAAACAGTTGCTCCGAGCCGTCATCATTGACGCGGCTGAACGCGAAGTCGAGGAAGGGCTGGCGGGCGGCGATCTTTTCCTGCAACGCGATCCGCTCGGCTTCATTCCAGCCCGTCGCACCGCCACCGTCGCCCTCGCCCAGAAACGCCGGCATCCCGATGCCGATCATCTCGAGCGCGGAGCCGGACACCTGCGTGAAGTTGCCGGTCTCGTTCTGCTCCCAGTACCAGTCGGATGCCAGCTCCGTCAGCCGCCGAAAGCGCATCTCGCTCTCGCGCAGTTCGGCCGTGCGCTCCTGCACGGTGCGTTCGAGCAGCTCGTTGTAGCCCGCCAGCCGCTTGTGCAGCAGACGCACCTCCAGCATGTTGTGGATACGCGTCCTGACCTCGACCAGATCGAAGGGCTTGCTGATGAAGTCCTTGGCACCTGCCTGCAGGGCGCGCAACTTGTGGCCGGGTTGCGCGGTGAGCACGATCACCGGCAGGTAGCTCTCGGTATCGATGCCGCGCAGGCCGTCCATCACCTCGAAGCCGTCCATGCCCGGCATCTGCAGGTCGAGCAGGATGAGGTCGTAGCGATTCTGGCGATGCAGTGCGGCGACCTCGCGCGGGCTCGTCGTTGAGCTCACGCTGGAAAAGCCGGCTTCGCGCAGCAAGCGTTCGAGCAACAGCACGTTGGCATCCTGATCGTCAACGATCAGGATGCTGGAAGTCAGGATGTCCGCAGGGTTGAGCATCATGTCCGCTCCTTGTAGTGGCCGCCGGTCGGCCGGGCCCGGGAGAGTGTCAGCGCCATGTTCAGCGTTTCCATGAATTCGTCCACATTGATCGGTTTGGTGAGATACCGAAAGAACCCGGCCTCCAGGCCCTTTGCCACGTCGTGCGGCATCGCATTCGCGCTCAGGGCGATCACCGGGATGGTCGCGGTCGCAGGATCTTCGGTCAGCAGCCGCAGCGCTTCGAGGCCGCTGATGCCAGGCAGGTTGATGTCCATCAGGATCACGTCGGGCCGGGCTGCGCGCGCGATCTCGACGCCGTGGTTGCCGTCCGTCGCACTGAGCATCCGAACGTCGGGCCGGCGCGTGATGAGCTTGTCGATCAGCGTCAGATTGGCGGGGTTGTCCTCGACGCACAGGACGGTGAGCAACTCGGCATCGTGAGCCGCTGCGGGTGACGCCGGCCGCGTCGAGACGCCGGCTTCGGCGACCAGCGCGGGTGCCTCCGCGGAATCGAGTTCGATCCAGAACACGCTGCCGACGCCGACGGTGCTCTGTGCCCCGATCTCGCCGCCCATGAACTCGACCAGGCGCTTGCTGACCACCAGGCCGATGCCGGTGCCCTCCTCCGCCCCCGACTCCTGCCCGAGGCGGTTGAACGGCTGGAACAGCTGTGCCATCTTCTCCGTCGACAGGCCTTCGCCGGTGTCGCGAAAGCTCACGCGAGTGCGCCCCGCCGCGTTAGCGCTGCAGGTGACTTCGACCGTCCCCGCGGCACGGTTGTACTTGATCGCGTTGGAGAGCAGGTTGATGAACACCTGCTTGAGCCTCGTTCGGTCGGCCCTGACGAAATGCGGCGCGTCGAGCGTCGGAAACGTCATCGCGATGCCGCCCTTGCTGGCCTGCGGCTCGATCATCGCGCGGCAATCGTTCAGCACCTCCGCCAGCGAGATCGATTCGAGCGACAGCGACAACTTGCCGGATTCGATCAGCGAGAGATCGAGGATCTCGTTGATCAGATCCAGCAAGTACCAGCCCGCCTGCAGGATCTGATCGATGCTCTCCTGCTGGGCGGGCGTCGGCGCCGGCGAGCCCGACTCCATCAACTGCCCGAACCCGAGAATCGCGTTCAGCGGCGAGCGCAACTCGTGGCTCATGCTCGACAGAAAGTCCGATTTCGCGAAATTCGCCTTCTCGGCCACGAGCTTGGCACGCGAGAGTTCGGCGTTCATCTCATTGCGTGCCTCTTCGGCGCGCTTGCGCGCAGTGTTGTCGGTGCCGATCAGCAAATATCCGATGATGACGCCCGACGCATCGCGCAGCGCCGTGACCGACACGACCGCCGGAAAGCGGCTGCCGTCCTTGCGAACGTAGGTCAGCTCATAGATGTCCTCGATGCCGCGCGAGGCCTTGAAAACGAGAGCCTCGAAACCCGGCGTGATCTCGGTCCCGAGTTCCACGCTCAGCGCCGCGGCACGCGCGATCAGCTCCTGCGGGTCGGAGATGTCGGCCGGCGTGATCTTGTTGACGACGTCGCCCGCCACGTAGCCGAGCATGTGCTCGGCACCCACATTGAACAGCTGGATGACGCCATGCGCGTCGGTGGCGATCTTCGAGAACATCGCGCTGTTGAAGATGGCGCGCTGCAGCGCCTCCGCCTGAAGCCAGGGTTCTTCCGCGCGGCCCGTGTCTGCCATCATGAGAGGTATCGAATCGAGCACGAACATTCTTCATCTTTGCGCGCTTCCGAATAGCCGTCTGTACGCCAACGCACATTGATTGACATTCCCTGTTGCGTTGCAGCATTTTTATGTTCGGTAGCGCACTTAAAAACCACCGTTCGCTGCCTACACTTGGACGATGGCACCCCAGATCGATCCAAAGGAAAACCAGCTGCTCGCGGCGCTACCGCCCGGCGACTTGCAGCGCTGGCTGCCGCAGCTCGAATGGGTGAAGCTGCCGCTGGGCGAGATCCTCTACGAGTCCGGCAGCACGCTGAGCCACGTTTACTTTCCGACCACGGCGATCGTCTCGCTGTTGTACGTGATGGAGAACGGCGCCTCTGCGGAGATCGCCGTCGTCGGCAACGAAGGCATTGTCGGCGTCTCGCTCTTCATGGGTGGTGAGTCGACGCCGAGCCGCGCGGTGGTGCAGAGCGCGGGGCAAGGCTTTCGCCTGAGCTCCGCCGCGATCAAGGAGGAGTTCAAGCGCGCGCCGGTGTTGCACTTGCTGCTGCGCTACACGCAGGCACTCATCACGCAGATGTCGCAGACGGCGGTGTGCAACCGGCACCATTCGCTCGATCAGCAACTGTGCCGGTGGCTGCTGCTGAGCCTGGACCGCCTGAAGGGCCTCGAACTCGTGATGACGCAGGAGCTGATCGCGAACATGCTCGGCGTGCGCCGTGAAGGCGTTACCGAAGGCGCGCTCAAGCTTCAGAAAGCCGGGCTGATCCGCTACTCGCGCGGACGCATCGCGGTGCTCGATCGCCCAGGGCTGGAGGCGCGTTCCTGCGAGTGCTACGCGGTGGTCAAGACCGAGTACGACCGACTCCTGCCGAGCACGATGGCTTCCTAGCGATCGTCCGGGCGGCGGCGTAGGACCGGGCTTACGACGTGACCCGCTGACTGCCGCTACCCGTCGCCGCCGCGACTGCGGATGATGCGCACTCGAAACTCATCGAGTGCCTCATGAAGCCATCGCCCCGCGTTCCGCCCGACGCCTTCTATAACCAGCTGCTCGCGGCCCTGCCACCACTCGAACGGAACCGCTGGCAGACGCATCTCGAGTTTGTCGAGTTGACATCCGGTCAGGTGCTGTGCGAATCGGGCCAACAGCCCGAGTACGCCTACTTTCCGACCACAGCCATCATCTCCCTCGTCTGCCTGACCGAAGAAGGCGGATCGGCCGAGATCGCTGTCGTCGGCCGTGAAGGGCTGGTCGGCGTCTCGCTGTTCTTGGCCGGCCACGGCAGCATCAATGCGGCGGTGGTGCAAAGCGCCGGTTTCGGCTATCGGGTGCGGGCGCAGTTTCTGAGGGACGAGGCCCATGGCGCCGGCCCGGTGCTGGACCTGCTGCTGCGCTACACGCTGACGATGCTGGAGCAGGTGGCGCAGACCGCCGCCTGCCATCGCTACCACTCGATCGACCAGCTGCTGTGCCGGCGGCTTCTGCTGGGTCTCGATCGGCAGGTGTCCAACGACATCGTGATGACCCAGGAGCTCGCCGCCAGACTGCTCGGCGTACGCCGCGAAGGCGTCACCGCGGCCGCGAAGAAGCTGCAGCGCGCTGGCGTGATCAGCTACCGCCGCGGTCGCATCGCCGTGCTCGATCGCGGCGGACTCGAGGAACGGACCTGCAACTGATTTGCCCTTGTGTGCGCTGGCAGACGGTCGCGCCGGGGTTCGAGCCCCATACTCGGCCATCCATCGATGCGGTGCCTCGTCGCGCCCAACTCTTCGGTTCACCCCCTCAGCCGGGGCGTCTGCAACCAACCGGAGAGCCCGATGGCGGAAAACCACCTGATCGAATTGCTTCCCCGACCCGACCGCGCGCGGCTGCTGGCGATCTGCGAGCCGACCCAGCTGGTGCTCTCGGAAGTCTTGTGCGAGCCCGGCAAGGCGACGCACCATGTGTATTTCCCGACCGACGGCTTCATCTCGCTCGTGACGCTGGTCGACGGCCATCCCAGCCTGGAAGTCGGCATGGTCGGCCGTGAAGGCATGGTCGGCGCGCAACTCGCGCTCGGCATCTCGAACGCGCCGTTGCGTGCGCTGGTGCAAGGCCCGGGCGCAGCGTGGCGGATTGGCGCCAAGGCCTTTCAAGCCGAACTTATGGGCAGCATGGCATTGCAGCGCGGCCTGAACCGCTACCTCTACGTGCTGATGGCCCAGTTGGCGACCTCGGCCGCCTGCCTGCGATACCACCTGATCGGGCCGCGCCTGGCGCGCTGGTTGCTGATGACCCAGGATCGTGCGCACGCCGATACCTTCCACGTCACCCAGGAGTTCCTCGCCTACATGCTCGGCGTGCGGCGCGTCGGCGTCACCGCGGCCGCCAGGGCGCTGCGGCGCGGCGGGCTGATCGAGTACACGCGCGGCGAACTCACCGTGCTCGACCGCGCCGGCCTCGAAGCCGCCGCGTGCAGTTGCTATGTCACCGATCGGCGAACCTACGCCGAGTTGCTCTAGGAGCGCGCAATGTCCGCCACCGAACAGACGCGGCGCTTTCGTGCGCGTAGCGTGAGGGTCCGACACCGACATCGTGTGCATCTGATGCCACCACCCAGGCGAATTTCATGAACAAGACCTTGACCACCACGCAGCACTGGAGCACCTCCTCGTTCGGCAGCCCGCCGGACACCTCGCCGATGGAACTGGCCGCACTCGGCGACCACCTGAGCCGCTGCACGGGGCAGCGCGGATCATTCTTCAAGCTGAAGTGTGCGGGCGACGCGCTGAACGATTTCGCGGCACCGCGCCTGATGACCATGCTCGCGCTGTTCGTGCTGGCGAGCGTGGCCGCGACGCTGGTGATCTAGGACGGGGGATCCCCGTGAAGAACCCACTCGCACCGGCGCAGCGATGAAAGAGCGCCACGGGCACGCACAATGGCCGCCCACAGGAGGCCGCCATGATCGTCCGCATCGACATCCACCACGACGACACCGAGGGGTTCTCGTACAGCGTCAGCGCTGAGCACCAGACCCTCTACGACGGGTCAGGCTTCTCGGCCTTCGTCAACGCTCTGGCCGCCGCGGTCGAAGGCCTGGGCCCGGAGGCGCGTGCCGCCGAAATCGCCTTCAGGGGCATCGTCTCGGGCACCTACCCACTGGCCATCATCGCCACCCGACCGAACGAGGTGGCGCAGCACGCGGTGAACTCCGCGAATGCGGTGCTGGAGGCCGAACAGGCGTGAGGCTCGCGGCCTCACCCCCAACGAAAAGCGCCCCTGAAGGGGCGCTGTGCGACGTGAAAATGGTGGGGTGGCTGATGGGACTCGAACAGCGAGCGTCGGCTGTTGATACGCAAAGAAA
>JBDUAG010000541.1:0-3339 GCA_040004785.1 Burkholderiales bacterium
AGTACGACTTCGCCTTCATCGACGCCGACAAGACCGGCTACGACGCCTACTACGAACGCTGCCTCCAGTTGCTGCACCCGGGCGGCCTGATCGCGATCGACAACACGCTGTGGAGCGGCCGCGTGGCGCAGCCGGCGGACGATGCCGACACGCGGGCGCTGCAGCGGCTCAACACCAAGCTGAGAGACGATCAGCGCATCGACTTGTCGCTGCTGGCGATCGGTGATGGGGTGACGTTGGCGCGGAAGCGCTGAGGCCGCGTCTCCAAGTGACGCTCTCTTCCGTCGAACGCTCGCCGCAGCGCTACGCGCGCCTCGCCGGCTTCCTGTACCTGGCCATCATTCTTCTGGGCCTCTTCGGCGAGGTCTTCGTCAGGGGCACGCTCGTCGTCTCCGGCGACCCGGCGGCCACCGCCAACGGCCTCCTGCATTCGCAGCTCTTGTGGCGCGCGGGCGTGGCCGGCGACCTGCTGATGCATGTCTTGGACGTGCCGGTGATCGTGATCCTTTACTTCCTGCTCAGGCCGGCGAGCGAGAGCCTCGCGCTGTTGGCGACGCTGATCAACCTCGTTCAGACCGCGGTGCTGGCCGCCAACAAGCTCAACCTGCTGCTGCCGCTGTTCCTGCTGGACGATGTCGGCTACCTGAAGTCATTTTCGGCCGAGCAGCTCCAGGCGCTGTCCTACCTGGCGATCAAGGCGCATGGGCATGGCTTCGGCATCGGGCTGGTCTTCTTCGGCTTCGCCTGCCTCGTTCGGGGTTGGCTCATCTTCGGATCCGGGTACTTTCCGAAGCCGCTGGGCGTCCTGATGTTCGTGACGGGATTGAGCTATCTGACAAACAGCTTTGCGTTGCTGCTCGCGCCTTCGATCGCCACATCGATCTTTCCTGGCGTGCTGATCCCCGCCCTGGTCGGGGAGCTGTCGCTTTGCCTGTGGCTGATCGTGAAGGGCGTGAACATCGAGCACTGGCGGCAGCAGATGCTCTCGCGCCAGCCCGCGGCGCCCTAACTGTCCGCCATCGAGTAGGGCCCGCCGCGCTCCAGCGCGCGCCGGTAGGCCGGTCGCTGCTGGAAGCGGCGCACCCAGGCGTCCATGGCCGGGTAGCTCGCGCGCAGGCCACGCGCGGCTTCGCCGACAAAGCTCATCTGCACGTCGGCACCGCTGAAGGTGTCGCCAACCAGCCACTCGCGGCCCTGCAGCATGCGGTCGACGTAGCCCAGGTGGTTGGCCAGCTCGCTGTCGATGCGCGGCTTCAGCGGCGCACCCGCGTCGCCCAGCCGCGAGACATAGAGCTTGAGCAGCAGCGGCAGCATCGCCGACCCCTCGGCATAGTGCAGCCATTGCTGATAGGCCTCGAACTCTACCGTGTCTGCGGCGGGTCGCAAACGCCCGCCGCCGTGGCGACGGATGATCGCGTCGACGATCGCGCCGGACTCGATCAGCGTCATGCCGTCGACCTCGACCACCGGCGACTTGCCGAGCGGATGCACCGCTTTCAGCTCGGGCGGCGCCAGGCGCGTCGTCGCGTCACGCACGTAGTGTCGAATCTCGTAGGGCAGGCCGAGCTCTTCGAGGAGCCACAGCACGCGTTGCGAGCGCGATTCGTTGAGGTGATGAACGACGATCATGGCGCGTCACTTCATCAGCAGGTGCGGCAGCCACGTCGACAACGGTGGCCAGTAGGTCACGATGACGAGGAACACCAGCATCGTCGCGAGCCACGGCCAGACCGCGACCGTGAGTTCGCTGATGCCCATCTTCGTGATGCCGGACGCCACGTACAGGTTCAGCCCCACTGGCGGGTGGCACATGCCGACCTCCATGTTGACGACGATCAGGATGCCGAAGTGGATCGGGTCGATGCCCAGCTTCATCGCGACCGGGAACAGGATCGGCGCCATGATCAGGATGATCGAGCTCGGCTCCATCACGTTGCCGGCCATCAGCAGCAGGATGTTGACGACGAGCAGGAAGGCGATCGGCCCGAAGCCCTGGGCGATCATCCAGTCGGCCATCGCCTGCGGGATGTTCTCGCTCGTCATCAGGAAGCTGAACAGCACCGCGTTGGTGATGATGTACAGCAGCATCGCGCTCATGCTGGCCGAATCGAGCAGCACCTTCGGGATGCGCTTGAGCGGCATGTCCTTGTAGACGAACACCGCGATGACGAAGGCATAGACCGCGGCCATCGCGGCAGCTTCGGTCGGCGTGAACACGCCCGAGTAAATGCCGCCCATCACGATCACGACCAGCAGCAGGCCCCAGGCACTTTCACGGAACGCCGTCCAGCGCTCGCCCCAGCTCGCCTTGGGCATGCGCGGGAATTTGTTCTTGCGCGCGATGTACCAGGTCGTGAGGCCGAGCGCGATCGCCATCGCGATGCCGGGCACGATGCCGGCGATGAACATCGCGCCGACCGAGACGTTGGTCGAGACCGAGTACATCACCATCGCAATTGACGGCGGGATCAGGATGCCCAGCGCGCCCGATGTCGTGACGATGCCGGCGCCGAAGCGGTTCGGAAAGCCCTGCTTGACCATCGCCGGCAGGATCACCGAGCCGATCGCGACAACCGTGGCCGGCGACGAGCCCGACACCGCGGCGAACAGCGCACAGGCCATCACGCCGGCCAAGCCCAGGCCGCCGTGCCAGTGGCCGATCATCGAGGTCGCGAAGCGGATCATCCGGCGCGCGACGCCACCGTGCGTCAGGAAATTGCCCGCAAGGATGAAGAACGGGATCGCCATGATCTCGAACTTCTCGATGCCGGTGAACAGCTTCAGCGCGACCGATTGGATCGGCACGTCGGTCATCGTGAACAGGAAGGTCAGCACCGTCAGGCCGAGCGAGATGCTGATCGGCATGCCCGTGAGCATGAGCACGATCAGCAGGACGAAAATGATGGCGGCGTTCATTTGCGGGCTCCGTGCACGAGTTCCTGATCGGACGGCACGGCCACCGCCGCGACGTCCTCGATGCCTTCCACATGACCGTGATCATGGTGCGGCAGTTCACCGGTCCTCCAGAAGCTCCACGCCACTTGCAGGAAGCGATAGCACATCAGCGAGGTGCCCAGAGGCACGCAGAGGTAGACCAACCACATCGGCACTTCGAGGTCGGCCGAGACCTGGTCGGTGTGCGCGATCTCCCAGACGAAGTGCGCGCCAAGGTAGGCGACGACGCTGGTGAACAGCGCGCCGGCGAGCAGCCCGAACATCACCAGCGCCTTCTGCGGCCTGCCCGACAGCTTGCGGATGATCACGTCGACACCGACGTGGATGCCGGTGCGCACGCCGTAAGCCGCGCCGAACTTGGCCATCCACACGAACATGTAGATG
>JBDUAG010000542.1:0-3338 GCA_040004785.1 Burkholderiales bacterium
CGGCGTTGCTCATCTCGACTGGCAACACCGCCCCGTTCTCGAACATGAGTTGCACACGCACCTTGCCATCGGTCTCCGAAGACACTGCACCTGCCGCGAGGCAGTCCAGTGCCGGCGCTGCGGCGCCGGGTGACCGTTCGGTCTTGTCCAGCAGCGCAATGGCAACCGCAGGTGCAAGGTCCGTGGCGATGGCCACGTTGGTCGCTGACTTCTTGGCCCGTTTGCTGGCAGCGGACTTCGAGCGAACGTTCTTGCCATCGGGTGCCGCCTTCTTGCGCCGCTTCGATGGAGACAGCGCAGCACGAGCAGAGGTTGTCATGATTCGCGTTCCCGGATTGGAGGCTCAGTCATCGCCGCGCCCCTTCTTCGGCTTCTTGTCCTTCTTCTCTTTGTGTCCGCGGCGTTCGTCCGTGTCGCGCGCTTCGTACCGCTCGCGAACCCAGCGTTCCTGCACGAAGTACACCGGTTGCCCGCAGGCACTGTATTCCGCGCAGTGCTTCGCCCAATGCTTCTGGTGTCCCGGGGGGACGTACAGGTATACCGGCTCCTGGCGGACGACTACGGGGGCCGGCGCGATGATGATCGGTCTGGCGTACACCAGCGGAGGTGGAGGCACATTGCCGATGTCGATGCGGCCGTAGACCCCGGGCTGGTTGATTCCAATGGACACACCCACGGATGTTTGGGCTGCGGCCGAAGTGGCAGCAAACAGGGTCAGTGCGATGGTGGCGGTCGTATTCATGAATCTTCTCACGGGAAGGTAAAGCTCAGCGGGGGCACGGTTGCGGCTACGTCGACAGGCACTGCCTTGACGACCCCTGCCGATGTCGCCTCGATCGTGTACTTGCCGGCGACGGCGGCGTCGGGCGTGAATACCAATGCGGCGGGACTCGTCACGTAGGCGGTTCTGACGGGCGCCTGAATCGGAAGCGACGCCGCGAACGTGCCGGTGATGGCATCGACGGGCGCCCATGACGACTCGATCGTGGGGCCGCCAGTGAGAGCTTGAAGGGCACGCACCGTGGCGGTGGCTGGGGCGACGGTCCCCGTGACCGCCCGCGGTGCCGACGCCGCCGTCGGCGGAGCGATCGCGAATGCGCTGCCGTTGACGTAGGTATACGCCGTCGAGATCACCGGCACGCCGGTCATGACTGCCGTCACGTGGCCGGCCGAAGTCACCACGAGGTCGTAAGTTCCGACCGGAACTGGGTACAGCACGAACTGGCCGCTCGCATCGGGCGGCGTGGCCTTCACCGGAACCCCATTGCTTTGCAGCGACACGTTGGTGGTGCTGCCAGCGATCGATGCATCGACGTAGCCGACGACGCGCATCCCCGCATCCGACAGCCTGGGGATCACACTGATCACTGGTTTGAGGTTGTACTGCCCCGAGTTGCCACGCTTGACGATCGATTTGCATGCGTCGAAGTCGAGCACGAAGTCGGCGACTTGATCGCTCGCGACATCGATGTCGGTGTTCAGCTTGATGCCGCTCTGCTGCGCGCTCGGCGTCGTCAGTGCGGTCTCGGCAGCACCGGTCGGGACGACAGAATTCGCCAACGGCGTCGCTCCACCGTTGGCGGCGAGCACGAGCCTCAACTGGGTGTACTTGCCCGCGGGCAGCGAGGTCTGCCCAAGATCCAAGAGGACGCCGTTCGAGAGCGTCAGCAGGTCGATGCGCTTCGCCGGGTTGATGACGATCTCGGACCAGCCCGCATCGCCGTCGGCGGCATCGACGCTTTGATTGACGCGCACTCGTTCGATCGTGATATTGACCGCGTCATAGCCGCAAGACGGCGCATCGGTGATCGCCAGACGAAGTGTTCCCGGTGCGGCACCGGTACCGCCTATTCCACCGCCGCCCCCGCCGCCACAACTCGCAAGCGTGACAGAGGCTGCGATTGCGAGCGCAGAGCTCAAGCGCGCGATATTCATGGTCATCCCCTTGAAGTTTGGGCGCCATCGAGGCGCTCTTCCATGTAATAGATGCCCAGCCCGACTCGCGCCTTGGGAACGTCGGTGTCCTCGGGACCCGCGTCGTCGTGTTCGGCGAGCCAGCGATCCAGCTCCTCGAGAAGCGACTGCGCATGCGTCGCGCTGAGTTCACGAAACGCAGGCAAGTGTTCGAGCGCGATGCTTCGGTAGGAGACCTTGCGCTGGAAACGAGGGTCCGTCGCGCCGTGCTGCAGGTTGTGATCGATCGTGTCGATCAGCCCGGCGACGTCGGTGCCGAGAATGTCCAGTTTTTCGGCCTCGCCCCGCTGCGGAACGTACGCGCGCGCCACCGGTGCCAGCCGGCCGTCGGCTCGCTCAACGACCGCGCCAACCCTGAGCAGTTCGTCGAGCACCGCGCGGGCAGGAACGTCCCCGCTGTGACGCCGCACGAGCGCGGCGAAGCCAAAATCGCCATCGATTTCCAGCGCGCGCGGCTGTTTGTTGCGGTTCAGAAAATCCGGGTCGCGTATCCACCCGGTGAGCACGCGGGCCGCACGGTTGTAGTGCCGCTCGGGCACGTCGCGGGAGTCGTCGCTCAAACCAACAAGGCGTTGCACGTCCTTGCGGGTCAGGCCGGTCAGGATATAGACGCGCGCGAGATCGAGGGCTTCTTGCCCGGGATTGCGAAGTCGTTCATCGCAACGTCCAGGTAGGCACGCTTTGCCAGTTCCTCAAAGGCGCTGAAAGGCAGCGAATGTCGAAGAAGCAAGCGCATCAGGGGACGCAGAAGCTTCATCAATGCGAAGTTGAGCGCCTTGTTCGGTTGAGTTCCGATGTCCATTTATGGGATGTTTATCCCAAATATTGATCTCGTCAATGCTTCGATGACAGGCACTCGTGCATGGCCGGCGGCGGTTCGCCGGGAGAGCCGATGCCGCACGCCCTTTCCACGGTCCGCGCAAGCGGAGCCCAAAAGGTCGAACTCGGCGGTCACGCCAGCGCGTACGAGTTCGCGCTCTGCGGCCCCCGCTAACGCGAGCTGGACGGCATGCGGCAGGGCACTGAATGTGCCCTTCAACAGCGCGTTCTCCTGCGACAGGAGCGACAGGACCGAGGACATCAAGGTTTGGATGTCGTTGTTTGCCGTGACGCTCTGCTGGTCGATGCGGGTCTTGGTCACGATCTCCGCCGTCAATCGGCCGCTTGCCGCGACCTGTTGTGCGAGTTCCGTATCGCCGGCCATCGGCAAGAGGATGGACTGCCAATCCGCCAAGTGCGCGACAAGTGCGTGCGCAAATGCCTCGAATGCGCTCCGCCGCTCTTCGCCGTCTGCCAGTGCCACGTGCGTCAAGAGCATGGACAGAAGCGCCTGCTGATCACGCAGCACGATCCCGAGTTCGGAC
>JBDUAG010000073.1:0-11239 GCA_040004785.1 Burkholderiales bacterium
CCGCCGTCGTCTACGGCTTCATCCAGGTCATCGGCACCGTGCTCTCGCCCACGCTGGCGGTGATGGCGCCCTACCTGCTGCTGTTCTTCGTATTGCTGTGGCGGCCGCAGGGTTTTGGTCGCGGGAGGGTGGCGTGATGAGCGCCGTGCCTCCGATGGCTGCCACGCCTGCCGCAGCGCCGATCGCGCAGGTGCCGCAGGCGACGGCATCGCCGCGGCGCCGCTGGCCCCTCGGCGCGCTGCTCGCTGTGGCCGCGCTGATCGTGCTCGGCGCATTCCTTCCGGCGGTGCTCAAGAGCCCGTTCTACCTGGGGCTGCTGATCAGCGCGGCGCTCGTCGGCATCGCCGCCGTGGCGCTCGGTTTCCTCGCGCACCAGTGCGGGCTCGTGATGTTCGGTGTGGCCGGCTTCAGCGGCGGCGGCGCCTATCTGTTCGCGATCGCGGTGATGCAGTTCCGATGGAACGTGCTCGGAGCGGCGGCGTTCGCGCTGCTCGCGGCCACCGTGCTCTCGGCGCTGGTGGGCGCACTGATCGTGCGCGCCCGGCCGCTGCCGTTCGCGATGCTCACCCTGGCGCTCGCGCAGATGCTGAACTCGGTGGTCAAGATCACGCAGTACCGCGGCGTGACCGGCGGCGACGACGGCCTGCCGCTGACCTTCGCCGGCAGCTTCTTCGGCCTGACGCAGGCGCAGCTCGCCAGGCCGGAAAGCTTCTGGCCGGTGGCATGGCTGGCGCTGTGCGGCGTGATGCTGCTGGCCTGGGCCACCGGCCGCTCGCGCACCGGCCAGGTGCTGCGCGCGATCCGCGCCAACGAGGAGCGCATGCGCTTCTCCGGCTTCGACACCTATTGGCCGCGCCTGTTCGCATTCACGATCACCGGCTTCATCGCCTCGGTCGCGGGCGTGCTGAGCGCATTGCACTCGGCCTTCGTCTCGCCCGAGCTGCTGGATTTCGTGACCGGCAGCAACGCGATGGTGTCGATGCTCGTCGGCGGCGCGAACACGGTGGCCGGGCCGGTGCTGGGCGCTTTGCTGTACGTGATCGGCCAGGACCAATTCGGCGCCAGCGGGCACCTCGAACTTTTGACCGGCATCGGCGTCGTCGTCGTCATCGTCGCCTTCCCGGAAGGCGCCATGGGCTTCATCCGCAACACCTTCCGCAAGTGGTTCAAGACCCCATGAGCTTCATTCGCATTGCCGGGTTGCACGCCGGCTACGGCAAGTCGCTGATCCTGCGCAACATCGAACTCGAGGTCGACGAGGGCGAGGCGGTCGCCGTGGTCGGAAAGAACGGCGCCGGCAAGTCGACCCTGCTGATGTCCTTCTTCGGCGGCACCACGATCCGCAGCGGCTCGATCGAGGCCGGCGGCGTCGCCCTGCAGCACCGGCCGGGCTATCTGGCGGCGAAAGAGGGCGTGTCGGTATCGCCGCAGGGCCGTCTGATCCTGCCGCACCTGACGGTGCGCGAGAACCTGCTGCTCGGTGCCGCCTCCGGCCGCAAGGGTCACTGGACGCTGAACAAGGTCTACGCGCTGTTCCCGGTGCTGCAGGAGCGCCATGACCGCATGGGCACCGCGTTGAGCGGCGGCCAGCAGCAAATGCTGGCGGTCGGCCGCGCCTTGCTCGCCAACCCGCGCGTGCTGCTGCTCGACGAGCCGTCGGAAGGGCTGTCGCCGGTGCTGGTCGACGACCTGGCCCGCGTCTTCAACCAGATCCGCGCCGCCGGCACCGGCCTCCTGATGGTCGAGCAGCATCTGAGCCTGGTGCGGCGCGTCAGCCAGCGCTTCGTGGTGATGGCCAAGGGCGAGATCATCGCGCGCGGCCGCACCGAGGACATCGATTCCGAACAACACCGCGCCGCCCTGGCGTTCTGAGCCGCGAGAACTCCTGCATGTCGACCTCCCACACCATGAAAGCGCTGGTCTACCAGGGTGAAGGCGCGATGCGCCTGCTGGACGTGCCCGAGCCCGTCCTCGCGGACGGCGACGTGATGGTCCATGTCGTCGCGGTCGGCGTCTGCGGCTCCGACTTGGCGCTGATCCGCGACGGCGTTCCGGCCATCCCGCCGCCGTTGATCCTCGGCCACGAGTTCGGCGGACGCTTGGCGAACGGCGACTTCGCGGTCGTCAACCCGATGCTCTCGTGCGGCGTGTGCGCACGCTGCCGGGCCGGCCGCACGCACCTGTGTGCCGCGCGCAAGGTGCTCGGCTTTCGCCGAACCGGCGCCTACGCCGAGCGCGTCGCGGTGCCGGTGCGCAATGTCGTGCCGGCGCCCGGGCTGACGCCGCGCCAGGCCGCATTGGTCGAGCCGATCGCGAACGGCGTGCATGCCTTCCACCGCGCCGGCCGGCCGATGGAGCGCGTCGCCATCATCGGCGCCGGCTCCATCGGCATGTGCCTGATGCATGTGCTGGTGAGCGCTGGCGTGGAGGACATCACCGTCGTCGACCCGTTGCCCGAGCGGCTCGACCATGCGCTCGCCGGTGGCGCCCGTCACGTCGCGGCGACGCTGCAGGGGGAGTACGAAGCGGTATTCGATGCCGCCGGTACCGAAGGCACGCGCGCCGCTGCGGTCGCCTGCACGCTGCCTGGTGGCGCCGTTGCGCTGATCGGGCTGCATGACGACCGCGTCGCGCTCTCGGCCGCGGCGCTGGTGGTCGGCGACCGCGCGCTGGCGGGCTGCTTCGCCTACACCGAAGGCGAGTTCGCCGAAGCCGTTCGGCTCGCCGGGACCATCGATGCGCCGTGGGCGCAGAGCGTGCCGTTCGCCGAATCGGAACAGGCGATGCAGGCGCTGCTCACTGGCCGCGGCGTGCCCGGCCGGATCAAGACCATCTTCGCGTTCGACGCGTGAGCCGGCGAGAGAGCTCCAAAAGGACCCCAGGAAGGCCGCCGTACTGCGCGCACTCTGAAAACCGAAATCACAACAAGGAGCTATCGCAATGATCAAGAAACTGCTGACCTTCATCGCCATGTTTTCGGCGCTGCATGCCGCCCATGCGCAGGAGCCGATCAAGATCGGCATGCTGCTCGTCGACGCCGGCCCCTACGCCGCCTTCATGCGCTTCCAGACCGAGCCGGCGAGCCTGGCCGTGGACACGCTCAACGCGGCGGGAGGCGCGCTCGGGCGCAAGTACGAGCTCGTGCCGCAGGGCTACAACGGCACGCCGGCCGGCGCCACGGCGGCGGTCGCGCGCCTGGCGCAGCAACAGGGCGTCACGCTGATCACCGGCTTCACCAGTTCCGGCAACACGCTGGCGATCGCATCCAGGCTGGAGGGGCTGAATGCGTTGTTGATCGATGGCATTGCGGGGGCCGACGAGATCACCGGCAAGAACTGCCAGCGCAACCTGTTCCGCACCGCGGTCAACGACACCATGAACATGAACGCGCTGCGCGCATCGGTCAAGAACAGCGGCGCGAGGACATGGAATCTGCTGATGGCCGACACCACCGTCGGGCACGACTACGCCAGGCAGTTCACCAGCCTGGTCCAGGAGAGCGGTGGCGTCGTCCAGACCACGCTTTTCGCGCCGCTGGGCACCACCGACTTCGGCAGCCTGATCTCCCAGCTCTCCGAGAAGCCAGCCGACGGGTTGGTCGTCACCGTGACGGGCGCCGCCGCCATCGCGCTGGCCAAGCAGCAGCAGCAATTCGGGCTGTTCGCCAAGTACAAGACGCTGTTGTCGTCCTATTTCACGAACGATCTCTGGCTCGCTGCCCAGGGCGACGCCACAGTGGGCGTGGTTTCGTCGCAAAGCTACGCCTGGGAGATGCCCGGCGCCGAGAACGCGGCCTTCGTGGCGGCGTTCGAAGCCCGGTTCAAGCGCAAACCCACATTCGCAGACGCTGATACCTTCACCAACTTCCAGTTGGTGCACGCGGCGATCATCAAGGCCAAGTCGACCGAGGCCGTGCCCGTGCGCAGCGCGCTGTCGGGCCTGAAGGCTGCAACGGTGCTCGGCGCCGTGGAGATGCGTGCGGCAGACAACCAGCTGTTGCGGCCGATCGCCATCGTCAAGGTGGGCCGCGACAGCGCCTCGAAGCCCGCGATCCAGCTGCAATCTGTCGTGCCGGCCGCCAACGTGGTCGGGGCACCGAGCGGCGACTGCAAATTCTGAACCTGGCCGCGGTCCTCCCGCCTCAGGAGGACTGGCGCGCGATCCACTTCGGGTTGTCGATCGCCAGCGCCTCGGCGAGCGTCTGGCGCAGGTGATCGACCAGGCCGGGGGCGTCGAGCGCGAGGCGGCCTCCAGCGATCGCCTCGGACAGTTCGTCGTTCAGCGCCGGCACCGCATCGGAGCCGACGTCGGCACGGCCGAGCAGTGCGCTCAGCCGTGCATGCTCGACGGCGCCGAAATTGTTGGCGAGTTGGAGTTCGCGCATCGCGGTGCGCAGCACGTTGACGCCGATGCGGGTCTGAAAACGGTGGTAGCCGGTGAGCGTGGGCAGAAGCTCGCGCTCGAGGTAGTCGGCCACGGCCTGCAGCAGCATGTCGGTGGGCGGGATCCGGGTGCTCATGATGACGTGCCCTCGATCAGCGAGAAGAAATCCCACAGCGGCTCTTCGAGGCGGCGGCCGACGGCACACAGCTCGACGCTGGCCGGCGTGCCGTCGGCGCGCTTCGCCAGGCCACGGCGCACGCACGAGATCGCCCATTTGAAGTTGGAGAAAGCCTCCCAGAAGCGCACGCGCTCGGGATCGACCGGCACCCCCGCGGTTCGCTCGTAGGCCGCGTACAGGTCCTCGCGCGAGCCGAATCCTCCTGCCTCGCCGGCGCCTCCGAAGCGCCATGTGCGCATGCACAGCACGCCGAGGTCCTGCATCGGGTCGCCGAGGCGCGCGATCTCCCAGTCGAGCACGCAGCGCACGCCGTCGGCGCCGACGATCAGGTTGCCGGTGCGGAAGTCCGAATGCACAACGCGTGTTTCCCAGTGCGTCGGCAGGTGCTCGCGCACCCAGCGCAGCGCGTACGCGAGGGCGGGGTGGCGCAGCTCGAACTGCGCGAGCAGGCCGCCGTAGACGCTGAGTTCATCGGCGGGCGAGAGCGTCGCGAGGAAGCCCAGGTCGGCCGTCGGCAACTGATGGATGTGCGCGAGTATCTCGCCGCACTGGCGCGCCATCAGCGGGCGGGCGGCCGCGAAATCGGGGTGTTCGACGATGCGTCGGCCGAGGGTTTCGCCCTCGACGCGTTCGGTGACGTAGGCGGAGCCGAGGCCGTCTTCGGGGGCGAGCACGCGCCGCACGACCGGCGCCGGCACGCCACCGGCGCGGGCGACGATCATCAGCGCGGCATCGTGCTCGGCGCTGAGCTTCGGCGCGCGCAAGGTCGGAGCCGCTGATGCGGCCGGCGACGCAGCGGGCGTCGGGCTGGCGACCGGGGTCTGTTGCAGGATCAGCGGCTCGCTGCGATCGCCACGGACCCAGTCGAAGGACCAGGTCTGCTTGGTCGCGCCGCCGGTCAGGCGTTGCAGCGCACGGACCTCGCCCGGCGCGCCATCGCGGCCGAGCGCGGCGGCCAGCGCCGCGCCGACCTCAACGGGCGCCATCGTCATCGCCCGGTGCATCAGATCTTGCGGCCGGCCTCGGCCCAGAACACGTCGCGCAGCTTGCGCTTGAAAATCTTGCCGCTGTCTTCGCGCGGCAGCGCGGGGTGGAAGTCGACGCGCTTCGGCACCTTGTACTTGGCCAGCCTGCCCGCCAGGAACGTGCGGATCTGCTCGGCGCTCACATCCGACCCCGGCACGCGCTCGACCGCGGCAGCGAGCGATTCGCCGAACTCCTCGTCCGGGATGCCGAACACCGCGCAGTCCTGCACGCCCGGACATTGCAGCAGCGCCATCTCGATCTCGGCCGGATAGATGTTGGTGCCGGCCGAAATCACCATGTCGGAGCGGCGATCGCAAAGATAGAGGTGGCCATCCTTCAGATAGCCGATGTCGCCGCAGCTGATCAGGCCATCGCGCTCGGCCTGGGCGCGCTTCTCGGGGTTGTTGAGGTAACTGAAGTCGGCATAGGCCGGCACGCGCATGTAGATCTCGCCGATCCCGCCCGGCGCGACCGGCTTGCCGTCGTCGCCATAGAAGGCGATGCGCGTGTCGGGCGTCGGTACGCCGACGCTGCCCGGGAACGCGAGCCAGTCGGCTGGCGTGGCGAGCGTGGCGGTGCCGACCTCGGAGCCGCCGTAGGTCTCGTAGACGACCGGGCCCCACCAGTCCATCAGCCCCTTCTTGATCTCGACCGGGCAGGGCGCGCCGGTGTGCGTGACCCACTTCAGCGAGCTCACGTCGTAACGCGCACGCACCTCGGCCGGCAGTTTGACCAGGCGCACGAACATGGTCGGAACCATCACCGCGTGGCTGATGCGGTGCTTGGCAATCAGCGCGAGCGTCTCTTCCGGATCGAACTTGGATTGCATCACCAGCACGTCGGCGTTCGGCAGCGCCTGGCGGCCATAGGCGTTCGGCGACGCGTGGTAGAGCGGTCCGGCAACGAGCGCGCGCACACCGGGAACGACGCCGTAGACCTGCGCCAGCAGCCTGACGTAGGCCGCCGATTGTTCGGGCGTTGCGGCCTGGCGCTGCACGCCTTTGGGGTGGCCGGTGGTGCCGGAGGTGTAGATCATGGTGGCGCGGCTGCGCTTGGGCGGGCCGTCCCACGGCTCAAAGCCGGCGAGCCAGTCACCCCATTCGATGTCCCCGGCGACGGGAGCGGACCTGTCCGCGTCGATGCCGTAGCGCGATTGCACCTCCGGTGGCGTCGGCACCACCAGCACCGCAATGCCGGCCGGAATGCGCTCGCGAAGAGGTGCGAGCAGGTCAGCGTGGGCGACCAGCACCTTGGGACGCGCGTCTTTGAGGATGTAGCACACCTCCTCGGCCTTGCCGTGCCAGTTGATCGGCACGCAGTAGGCGCCGATCGCGGCTGCGGCCTGCTGGGCCTCAAAGAATGCGAAGTCGTTGCGCAGCAGCAGCGCGACGGAGTCGCCCTCGCAGACGCCGAACGCATCGAAACCGCGGGCCGCGCGGGCCGCTCGTTGCAGCAGTGACGCACGCGTAACGCCGCGGTCGTCGAGATAGATCGTGGGAGTGCTCATGCCGGGTTCCAGTCTGCGGGCGCAGATAAATATCGTGTTGTCTGACGCTAAACATCAATGGTTCAACCAAGAATCATAGCGGGATGACCGAGGCGCGGCAAGTTCAGGCCATGAATACGCCGCCGTTGATGTCGATACAGGCGCCGTTCAGGTAGCCTGCACCATCGGAGGCCAGGAAATGCACGGCAGCCGCGACCTCTGCCGCGCTGCCGACGCGTCGCGCCGGAATGCCTTCGAGCGACTTTGCGATGATCTCGGGCGCCGTCTGGTTCGACAGCGGCGTTTCGATCCGGCCTGGCGCCACCGCGTTCGCGGCGATGCCGAAGCGCGCGTAGTCGCCGGCGACCTGTCGTGTCAGCGCGATCAGGCCGGCCTTGGACGCTGCGTAATGCACACCGGCCTGCGCTATGTAGGTGCGCCCCGCACGCGACGCGACGTTGACGACGCGGCCCCAACCCTTGACCTTCATCAGCGGCACCAGTTCGCGGCAGAGCAGGAAGGGCGCCGTCAGGTTGACCCGCAGCACGAGTTCCCAATCGCTGGTGGGCACATCGGGCAGCTTGTACGAGCCGCCTTCCTTCTTCGGATGCATGCCTGCGTTGTTGACGAGCACGTCGAAGCCGCCGAGGCGCGCGCGCGCGTATTCGGCGAGTTGCAGAACCTGCGTTTCCTCGGACAAGTCGACCACGATGCCCTCGACCTCGCATCCCTCGGATGCGAGGCGGCGTGCGACGTCGTGGATGCCTTCGCTGCGATCGGCCAGCAGCAGCCGGGCTCCATCCGCGGCAAAACGTTCAGCGATCGCCAGGCCGATGCCACTGGCTGCGCCGGTGATGAGGATGGAGCGCTTCGGGGTCGTCACGGATATCTCTTTCGGTTTCAAAGGTTATACCATTGGACATCCCAAAATCAATAACCGGAGACACCATGACCCACCCGCTCGAACTCCAAGGCAAGGTCGCGATCGTCACGGGCGCCGCGCGCGGCCTCGGCCGGGCGTTCGCGCTGCGGCTGGCACGCATGGGCGCAGACGTCGTCATCGCCGACCTGAACCTGGACGGCGCGGCCGAGTTCGGCGAGCAGCTCGGCGCGGCCAGCGTGCCCGACGAGATCCGCGCGCTCGGCCGGCGCAGCCTGGGCGTGCAGGGCGATCTGCGCGAGCGGACCGCCGCGGACCAGCTGATCGAGCGTACGAATGCCGAGTTCGGCCGGATCGACATCCTGGTCAACAACGCGGGCGGCGCGCTCGGGGCGGTCGAACGCAGCTTCGCCTCAAGCGCGACCGGCGAGGACTGGGAATTCATGCTTCAGCTCAACCTGATGAGCACGATCTATTGCTGCCAGGCGGCGGTACCGCATCTGCGCAGACGCGGCGGTGTGATCGTCAACTTGGCGTCGAAGGCCGGGCTCGACCCGGCGGCGCGCGGCGGGCGGCTGGCGCCCTACGGCATTGCGAAGACCGGGGTGATTCAATACACGCGCTTCCTGGCCAACGAACTCGGGCCGCATGGCATCCGCGTCAATTGCATCGCGCCGGGCGCCATCGCGACGGCGCGCGTCGTTGCGCAGGCCGGGGCGCGCAACATTGGCACCGCAGCCGACGCGGCCGCGATTCCGCTTGGTCGGCTGGGCACGGCCGAGGACGTGGCCGGGGTGCTCGAGTTCTTCGTTTCGGAACAGGCGGCCTACGTCACCGGGCAGTGCCTGTCGGTTTGCGGCGGGAAGGTGCTGACGCCGTCTTGAAGCCAGTCGTCAGGCAAGGGGCAGCGCGACGCCCCAGTCCGCCAGTGCAGACGCCGTGTCGGCGCCGATCGACGCCGGCGCGCGCCCGGTCGCGCCCGGCGTGCGCGAAAAGCGCGGCGCCGGCCCCGGCAGCATGTGTCCGTCGACCTCGACGAAGCTGCCGCGCGCGATGTTGTGCGGGTGCCGGGGCGCCTCATCCATGTCCAGGATCGGCGCGAAGCAGACGTCGCTGCCTTCCATCAGCGCGCACCACTCGTCACGCGTGCGCGTCGCGATCGTCGCCGCGATCGTGCGGCGTGTTTCAGGCCAGAGGCTGCGGTCGTTCTGCGTTGCGGGGTCGAGCCTGTCCTTCAGGCCGAGCTTGTCGAGCATCAGTGCGTAGAACTGGGGCTCGATCGAGCCGAGGCTGATCCACTTGCCGTCGGCGCAGCGGAATGGGCTGTAGAACGGGGCGGCGCCGTCGAGCAAGTTGCTGCCGCGTTCGCCCCAGCGTCCGCCGGCGTGCATCTCGTAGAACATCGACATCAACGAGGCCGCCCCTTCGACCATCGACACGTCGACGACCTGGCCTACGCCGCTGGCGCGCGCGTTCAAAACGCCGGCGAGCAGGCCCACGCCGAGAAAGAGCGAGCCGCCGCCGAAGTCGCCGACAAGATTGAGCGGCGGCACCGGCGCGTCTGGCGTGCCGATGGCATGCGCGGCGCCGCTGAGCGCGATGTAGTTCAGGTCGTGGCCCGCAGCTTGGGCGAGCGGGCCTGTCTGGCCCCAACCGGTCATGCGCGCATAGACCAGCTTGGGGTTGCGCGCGAACGCCACCAGAGGGCCGAGGCCGAGGCGCTCCATCACGCCAGGGCGAAAGCCTTCGATGGAGGCATCGGCGCGTTCGAGCAGCGCCAGGCAGGTTTCGATCGCGCTCGGCTTTTTCAGATCGAGCGCGACCGACCGGCGCCCGCGCGACAGCACGCCCGGTTTGTCGCCGGCACGTTCGGAGCGATCGATGCGAATGATGTCGGCACCAAGATCGGCGAGCAGCTGGCCGGCGAACGGCGCCGGCCCGATCGCCGCGAATTCGACGATGCGTACACCGGAGAGCGGGCCGCGGCGGGGAGTATCTGACGGTGGCGTATCGATGTTCATGGAAAAAGTATAAAAGGGTTGAACCAATTGCATGGACGGCCGGACTACACTCGGCCATCAAGCAGTAAGGAGTGGGTGCATCCATGATTGAAACCAAACAGCCGCCGACCGCGAAGCGTGTGACGCTCCTGGCCGCGGGCGCCGACGCCGCGCCGATGTTCCAGCCTGTGCGGCCGCGGCGCGCTTTTGAAGCGGTGTGCGACCAGATCCGCCGCCAGGTCGCTGACGGCGTGCTGCTGCCCGGCCACCGTCTGCCGGGTGAGCGCGAGCTGGCCGAGGAGTTCGACATCAGCCGCAGCGCGGTCCGCCAGGCGTTGCGCAACCTCGAGCTCGCCGGCATCGTGCAGTCCCGCACCGGCGTCAACGGCGGCTTCTTCATCAAGAGCGGCGGTTCCGACGGCATTACGCAGGCGGTGCGCGACATGGTGGGCCTCGGCCAGGTACCCACGGCCAGCGTTTTCGAGGCTCGGATCGAACTGACGAACATCGCGATCCGGCTCGCTTGCGAACGCGCGACCGACGCCGAGCTCGAGGCGATCGCAGCCGACGTCGCGGAGCACGACGAGTTGATCAAACAGGGAAGGGCATCGCGCAGCACCGCGTCGTTCGGGCATTTCTACCGCCTGCTGGCGCGGGCGACGCACAACGAGGTGATCGAGGTGCTGGTCGACGCGCTGTCGGAGATCGTGCGCACCATCATGCTCGGCGTCGATCCGAAGCCGCACCAGGACATGATCCAGGCGCGCAGCAAGGTGCTTCGCTACATTCGCGCCCGCGATCCGGTGCGGGCCTGCGCGGCGATGACCAAGCACCTGCGGCACGTGAGCGCGCACCTGGAGATCCAGCGCCAGGCGCAAGCCGCACCGGCGAACAAGCGCTGAGCCGCAACGCCTCACGCGGTCACGATCAACGAGAGCATCTCCGCGACCATCGCAGGCTTGGCCGACCCCTCGAGCTCCATCGTGTAGCCGCGACGCAGCATCGTGCCGATCGCCTGCGGTTCGGCCGAGAGAACCTTCATGTGCAGGCGAACGCGCGATCCGGCCGGGACCGGCTCGGGGTACCGCACCTTGTCGAACCCGTAGTTGTAGGCGCGCCCGTGGCGCCTGACCTCGACGATCTGGCCTGCCATGCCGGGTACCAGCGCGAGCGTCAGCAACCCGTGCGCGATCGTGCGCCCGCCCGGCAGTTCACGCGCGGCACGTTCGATGTCGCAGTGGTACCAGTTCCGGTCCCCGGTGATTTCGGCGAAGGCGTCGATCATC
>JBDUAG010000543.1:0-3325 GCA_040004785.1 Burkholderiales bacterium
TGATGGAAGAGAACCTGCGCCGCGCGTTGCTGCTCTCGCGCGGCGACTGGAGCACGTTCGTCACGCGGCCGCTCTCCGCCGGGTTGCTCGCGTGCGCGGCGCTGATGATCGTGATCGTGCTGCTGCCGTCGATCAGCAAGAAGCGCGAGGCGACGTTCCAGGAGGAGTGATCGTGGCGCATGGGTTCGATTGGTCGGGCGGCTACACCAGCCAGCGCCTGCCGGTGTTCGGCCGCAACGTCGTCTCGACCTCGCACCCGCTCGCCGCGCAGGCCGGCCTGCGCATGCTGATGAACGGCGGCAATGCGGTCGATGCTGCGATCGCGACTGCGGCCGCGATGACCATCGTCGAGCCGGTCAGCAACGGCCTTGGCTCCGACGCCTTCTGCATCCTCTGGGACGGCAAGGCGCTGCACGGTCTGAACGCCTCCGGCCGCGCGCCGCAGGCCTGGACGCGAGACTACTTTGCGCGCAAGTACGGCACCGATCCGCTCGCGCCGCCGGTGCGCGGCTGGGACAGCGTGACCGTGCCCGGCGCCGTCGCGAGCTGGGTCGCGATGAGCGAGCGCTTCGGCAAGCTGCCTTTCGGCGACCTGATGCAACCCGCGATCGAGATCGCCGAGCGCGGCTACGCGGTGCCGGTCGTCGTGCAGCAGAAGTGGGCCGCGGCGGTGCCGCTGCTCGCGCGGCAACCGGGCTTCGCCGAGGCCTTCATGCCGCACGGACGCGCGCCCAACGTGGGCGAGCTGTTCAAGCTGGCCGGCGCCGCGCGTTCACTGCGGCTGATCGGCGAGAGCAAGGGTGCTGCCTACTACGGCGGCGAGATCGCGCAGGCCGCCGCAGCGCACGCACGCGCACACGGCGGTGCGATCACGGTCGATGACTTCGCGGCCTACCGGCCCGAGTGGGTGGAGACCGTCGGCATGGACTACGCGGGCCACACACTGCACGAAATTCCGCCGAACGGCCAGGGCATCGCCGCGTTGATCGCGCTCGGCATCCTGAAGAACTTCGACGTGGCGGCGATGAAGGTCGATGGCGTCGATTCGCAGCACCTGCAGATCGAGGCGATGAAGCTCGCGTTCGCCGACGTCTACCGCTTCGTCGCCGAGCCGGCGAGCATGGAGGTCAGCGTCGACCAGATGCTGGACGCCGCCTACCTCGCGTCGCGCGCGAAGCTGATCGACATGCAGCGTGCGCAGGATTTCGGCGCGGGCAATCCGGTGAAAGGCGGGACGATCTACCTCACCGCTGCGGACGAGAGCGGCATGATGGTGAGCTTCATCCAGAGCAACTACATGGGCTTCGGCTCCGGCGTCGTGGTGCCGGGCTACGGGCTGGCGATGCAGAACCGCGGCCACGGCTTCAGTCTGGCCGCCGGCAGCCCGAACGTGGTGGCGCCCGGCAAGCGGCCGTTCCACACCATCATCCCGGCGTTCCTCACCAAGGGCAGCGAAGCGCAGATGAGCTTCGGCGTGATGGGCGCCAACATGCAGCCGCAAGGCCATCTTCAAACGCTGGTGCGCATGCTCGACCACGCCCAGCAGCCGCAGGCGGCCTGCGACGCGCCGCGCTGGCGCTTCAACGCGGGCCGCGAGATCAACGTCGAAGCGGCGATGGACCCGGCCACCGTCGCGGGCCTGCAGGCCCGCGGCCACCAGGTCGAGGTCATCAACGACAGCTACCAGGATTTCGGCGCCGGCCAGTTCATCTGGCGGCTCGGCGATCCGGCCAGCGAAGGCTACTTGGCGGCGAGTGACCCGCGTCGCGACGGCCAGGCGGTCGTGTACTGATCGAGGTTCAGAAGCGCAGGCTGAAACCGACCGGCGTCGACTGCGCCACCTGCTGCTGGTCGAGGTAGGCGGTGACGAAGAACGCGAGCTGATGCATCGCCATGCCCCCCGTCGGCATGAAGTTCAGCGCGTAGTACGGGATCGTCAGCTGGCTCTCGACGAAGGCCTCCGCGTCGCTCGTCATGGGGCGGGGCTGCGTGCCCGTGGCGGCGTTGCCGGTCATGTCGCGGTAGATGCGCTCCATCTGATTCGCATACAGCAGCGGCCCGTTGAACTGCATGAACCGCACCACCAGCTGCAAGGAGCGGCCGGTGGCGCCGCGCACCGTGACGGGCACGCTCAATTGCATGCCCGGCATGGCGCCCTGTGGCGAGGCGATCGGGATGTTGTGCAGGTAGCTGGGCATGCCGAGCGCCACCTGTGCGCCCGCCGGTGACAGGGGTGGAGGCGGTGGCGGCGGCGCGGGGTCGGGCTGCGCGTGCGCGCGGCCGAAGGCCTCGATCGCGTCCGCCACTTCCGCGGCGGTGTTGCCCTCGGGCTCGAGAAACGTCACGCTTTTCAGGTATGGCGGGATCTCGTCCAACGGCACCTTGCTCAACAGCACCGGCAACACGCGCTCACCGGGAAACTCCCAGCGCTCGCGTGCGTACTTGAGCTCGGTGCGCGCATAGCTGCCCGTCGCGATCGAGTTCGTGGTGACGAGAAAAACGAAAGCGTCGCATCGCCGGACCGCGTCCCGGATGCGCGCGTGGAACTCACCGCCCGGCGGAAGGCTCTCGCGGTCGAAGAAGACCGAGTGACCGGCGCCACGCAGCGCGAGTTCGATCTCCTCGGCGGTGCCGCGATCCTCTGATGCGTACGACAGAAAGACCTGCATGAGCGACGGCACCGGTGGCAAACGCCCGCATTCTCGCTCAGCGCATCGGCCTGCGGGATGTTCGTGCGGTCCCTAGAATCGGCCGATGCAAAGTTCCTCGCTTGCCGGCGCCGCGGCGTCGCCGGCACGACCGGTCTGGCCCGGTCTGCTGCTCGCCACGCTGGGCGCGATCGCGTTCTCGGGCAAGGCCATCATCGTCAAGCTGGCCTACCGCTACGGTGTGGACGCGGTCACGTTGATCACCTACCGCATGCTGTTCGCGCTGCCGCTGTTCACGCTGCTGGCGTGGTGGGCCGGCCGCGGCAAACCGGCGCTGACGCGACGCGACTGGATCACCGTGCTCGGTCTCGGCTTCACCGGCTACTACCTCGCGAGCTTTCTCGACTTCGCCGGCCTGGCCTTCATTTCCGCGAGCTTCGAGCGCCTGATCCTGTACCTGAACCCGACGCTGGTGCTGGCGATGGGGCTGGTGCTGTTCAAACGCCAGGTCACGGCGCGCCAGCTGATCGCGCTGGGCGTGAGCTACTGCGGCGTGCTGCTGGTGTTCGGCCACGAGATCTCGCTGCTGGGCGCGCACGCGGCGTTGGGTGCGGCGCTCGTCTTCGCCAGCGCGGTGAGCTACGCGATCTACCTCGTCTACAGCGGCGAGGAGGTCA
>JBDUAG010000544.1:0-3318 GCA_040004785.1 Burkholderiales bacterium
CAATGCGATGGACGAATGAAGATCGAGGATGGACACGAGCGGAGGGCGACGAGCACAATCGTTGCGGTACGGCGCGTCCGCCAACGGAAAGCCGACGGCTGCTCGCATTCGCACCGATCTTCTGGGGTTCTGTCGCCCGATTTCCGGGGCCCGTCGCATTTCGGTCGGCCTCGAAGTGGGTCGGCTACATTGATTCGCGATCGATGCGTGGCCTCGCCGCGTGTCGGCTTGGGCAGTGGGTGGGCGGCCGGAGCACGGGATGAGAACGCTGAAAGCGGTGATTGCCGAAGACGAGCCCGTTCTGCGCAGCGAGCTGGTCAGCACGCTCGGCAAATTCTGGCCCGAACTGCTCATCTGCGCGGAGGCCGAGGACGGTGTCGCCGCATTGCAAGCGCTCGAGGCCCATGCGCCGGACGTGCTGTTCCTGGACATCGAGATGCCCGGCATGTCGGGCCTGGAGGTCGCGCGGCACGCGAGCGGCAGGTGCCACATCGCGTTCGTCACCGCCTACGACAAATACGCGGTGGCCGCCTTCGAGCAGGGCGCCGTCGACTACGTGATGAAGCCGTTCTCGGCGGCACGCATCGCGACGACGATCTCCCGGCTCAAGCAGAAGGCCGAGAGCGCACCGGCCAATCTGGACGGCCTGCTCAAGGCGCTCGCCGAGGCGACCAAGGGCACGCGCGAATACCTGCGCTGGGTCACGGCGTCGAGCGGCAGCGAGATCCGCCTGATCACGGTGGAGGAGATCAGCTTCTTCCGGTCGGACAACAAGTACACGCTGGTAGCCACCGCAGGCGGCGACTCACTCATCCGTCGACCCATCAAGGAGATGATCGCCGAGCTCGATCCGGAAATCTTCTGGCAGATTCATCGCAGCACGCTGGTCAATGTCAACGCCATCGCCGGCATCCACCGCGACGTCGGCGGGCATCTTTCGGTCAAGCTCAAGCAGCGCCGCGAAACGCTGATGGTGAGCACACCGTACGTGCATCTGTTCAGGCAGATGTGAGCGAATGCCCGACATGCGCGTTTCTTCCAGGCTGTCCGGTTTTGTGCGCTCTGACCCGGACTACGCGCCGTTCGAGATGGCGTGGCTGCGCGGGTTGACGCCGGCCCGCGTCGGTCTGCTCGGCGCGATCTGTCTCTTGTTTGCTGTGCAAGGTGGCGCCGGGCCTCTCCTGCAAGAAGAGCCTCCCGAGCCGATCCTGCAATGGATCGCGGGATTGGCCGAAAACACCCTGGAGAATTTCCTGTTCTACCTGCCGACCTTGCTGCTGGTCACCATGGCTGACAATCTGGGGGCGCATTGGCGCACGGTTCCGCGCGTGGGTGCCCCCGTGCTGGCCATCGTTCTCGGTTCGGCCATCTCTGCCGGGTACTGGAACAGCAGCTTTGATGCCGAATTGGCAGAGAAGGTTGGCAGGTTTCGCTTGTTCGTCAAGGACTTCGCAGAGATCGTCTCATGGGGAGGCCTGTTGACCGGCGCCCTCTTCTTTCTCCAGCGCGAGCGGCGCATGCAGGCCTCGGCGCACCAGGCGGAGCTCGATCGCATCGAGTTCGACGGGCAGATGGCGGAGGCCAGGCTCCAGGTGCTCGAGGCTCAGATCGAGCCGCACTTCCTGTTCAATTCGCTGGCGACGGTGAAGAGCCTCTATCAACGCGATCCGCAGAAGGGGCGGCGGTTGATCCGGGACTTGTCCGAGTATCTGCGTGGCGCACTGCCGCTCATGCGCGGAGCCGACTCGACGCTGCGCAAGGAGTTCACACTGTGCGAGGCTTACCTGCGGGTGTTGCAGGTGCGCATGGGTGATCGGCTCAAGGTCGAGATCGACCTGCCGCCTGAACTCGAGCACCACGGCATCCCGCCGATGATGCTTCCCACGCTGATCGAGAACGCGGTGAAGCACGGCATTTCCCCGCTGCGCGAAGGTGGCACCGTGCGCATCCTGGCGCGCCTGAATGCCGACCAACTCCAGGTGTCCGTCGCGGACAACGGCGCCGGCTTTCGGCACACGTCCGGCGCCGGCATCGGTCTGGCCAACACGCGTGCCCGCCTTGCCACCATGTTCGGCGATGAGGCGAGCCTGACGGTGGTGGCCAATGCGAGCGCCGGTGTCAGTGCCACGTTGCGCCTTCCTGCGGTGCTGCACGATGTGCACGGCGTTGCATGAGCCCGCCAAGGGCACCGGGATGCCGCACCGTCTGGCCGCCGCGCGATCATGGGTGACCCGGCAATGGGCGGCCTTCGACCATGCGTGGCGCGACATCGGTCGCGCGGAGGTGTTGTGGACCTTGGCCGTCGCACTGACGTTCACGGTCGGCCACGCCTATGCCCTGAACATTGCGCCGGGTCGGTATTGGCCGCTTCCAATTCGGGCGTACGAGTGGTTCTACGTCCCGCTCAGCCTCGTTTACGTCGTGGCCTTTCGCTTCGCCGAGTATGAGCCGGAGCCACGCAGTCGCTTGTGGTGGCGCTATGTGATCGCGATCGCAGCGGCGATATTGGTGTTCAGTTTGACCATTGATGTCATCGGCAGTTCGACCAATGAGAAGCACAATATTGCGGGTGCAGCGGCCCTTTTCTGGGGTGTGCTTCAGAGCCTGCTGTTCGGCAGCATCTCGGCCGTCGTGTACTCCAGCCTGGCCCGATCGCGTCGGGCCCGGGTGGCCTTTGAAGCGGCCGCGCTTCAGCGCGCAGGGAGTCACCGCCGCGTCTCGGCGGCGCGCCTCGCGTCGCAGCAGGCGCGCCTCGAGCCCACGTTCCTGTTCGGCTCGCTCGACCTCGTGCAGTCGCTGTACGAGCGCGATCCGGCAGCCGCAGAGGCGACGTTGCAGAACCTGATCGACTACTTGCGTGCCGCATTGCCCCAACTCGGCGAGGAGGGGTCGACGCTCGGCCGCGAGGTCGATCTCGCCAGGCTCTATCTGGGGATCATGCGTGCGCGCATGGGCAGCCGCCTCGTGGTCGAGATCGGGATCGAGCCCGATGCGGAAGCGGCCTCGTTCCCGCCGATGATCGTCGTGCCGCTCGTCGAACATGCCGTGCGTCATGGTCTGGAGCCATTGCCACACGGTGGCAGGCTGGCGATCCGCGCGGCGAGACGAGCCGAACGCCTGGAAGTGGTCGTCGCTCAGGACGGGCTGGCCTTCGATCTCGCTGCCGCGTGGCTTGCACCGCTGCACGAGCGGCTGCTGGGGCACTACGGTGACGCGGCGCGCTTGACGGTCACGACCACATCACGGGGTGGGACGGCGACGATCGATGTTCCCTACGAGTCTTCATCGAGCGGAATCGCGCCGGCCGCGGCCGTCGCG
>JBDUAG010000545.1:0-3310 GCA_040004785.1 Burkholderiales bacterium
CTTGGGCCTGCCGATCGCGTTCGCGCTGCTGATCTGCGGCGCCGCGCTGATGGTCTCGCAGGGCCAGATCGACACCACCATCCTGTCGCAGAAGTTGCTCGAGGGCGCCGACAGCTTTCCGCTACTGGCGATTCCGTTCTTCATGCTGGCCGGCGAGCTGATGAACGCCGGTGGCATCTCCAAGCGCATCGTCAATTTCGCACTCTCGTGGGTCGGCCACGTGCGCGGCGGGCTCGGCCACGTCGCGATCTTCGCGTCGGTGATGATGGCGGCGATCTCAGGCAGCGCGGCCGCCGACACCGCCGCGATCGGCGCGCTGCTGATCCCGATGATGCGGCGTGCCGGCTACGACGTGCCGCGCGCCTCCGGGCTGATCGCGGCCGGTGGCGTGATCGCGCCGGTGATTCCACCGTCGATCGGCATGATCGTGTTCGGCGTGATCGCCAACGTCTCGATCGGCAAGCTGTTCCTCGCCGGCATCTTCCCCGGCTTGCTGATGGGCCTGTCGCTGCTGATTACATGGCAGTGGGTGGCGCGCCGGGACCAGGTCACGGTGCTGCCGCGCCAGACGCTGAGTCAGCGCCTGCGCGCCGGCATCGACGGCATCTGGGCGCTGCTGATGCCGGCCGGCATCATCGGCGGGCTGAAGTTCGGCGTCTTCACGCCGACCGAGGCCGGCGTGGCGGCCTGTGTCTACGCCTTCGTGCTGGGCGTGTTCGTCTACCGCGAACTGCCGCTGCGGGCCGTCTACGGCCTGCTGGTGGCGGCGGCGAAGAGCACCGCAGTCGTCGTGTTCCTGATCGCCGCGGCGCTGGTTTCAGCCTGGCTGATCACCACCTCGGAAGTGCCGCAGCAGGTCGCGGCGCTGCTCAAGCCGTTCATGTTCAACAACACGGTGCTGATGTTCGTGATCATGGCGCTGGTGGTGATCGTCGGCACCGCGCTCGACTTCGCACCGACGCTGATGATCCTGACGCCGGTGCTGATGCCGGTGATCAAGGAGGCCGGCATCGACCCCGTCTACTTCGGCGTGCTGTTCATCATGAACAACGCGATCGGTCTGATCACGCCGCCGGTGGGCATCGTGCTCAACGTGATCTGCGGCGTCTCGAAGATCTCGATGAAAGACCTGATGAAGGGTCTGTGGCCCTTCCTGTGGGCCGAACTGATCGTGCTGTTCCTGTTGGTGCTGTTCCCCTCGCTGGTGATGGTGCCGCTGAAATGGTTCAGCTGAATTTCAACAAGGAGACGACGACATGAAGACATTCAAGACGACGCTGGCGGCACTCGCCTGCATCGCATTCGGCTCGGCGCACGCCCAGTTCCAAGACCGCAACTTTCGCGTCTCCAACGGCGTCAGCAAGGAGCATCCGATGGGCAACGGCCTGTCGAAGATGGGCGCGTGCACACAGGAGAAATCCGGCGGCAAGATGAAGATCCAGCCGTTCTGGGACGGCGCGCTCGGCAGCGACCTGACGAGCACGCAGAGCGTGCGCACCGGCTCGCTCGACATGGTGATCACCTCGACCGCGCCGGTGGTCTCGATCGTGCCCGCGCTCGGCGTGTTCGACCTGCCGTTCCTGTTCAACACCTCCGCCGAAGCCGACCAGCTGTTCGACGGCAAGGTCGGCGAATGGTTCTCCGCCAAGCTGCCCGCTGTCGGCGTGGTCAACCTCGCGTGGTGGGAGAACGGCTTCCGCCAGACCACGAACTCGAAGCGCCCGATCACGAAGTTCGAGGATTTCGATGGCGTGAAGATGCGCGTGATGCAGAACAACATCTACCTCGACACCTTCAAGACGTTGGGCAGCAACGCGGTGCCGATGGCGTTCACCGAGGTCTACTCGGCGCTCGAGACCAAGACCGTCGACGGCCAGGAGAACCCGTTCACCAACATCGAGAACATGAAGTTCTACGAGGTGCAGAAATACCTGACGCTGACCCGGCACGCGTACAGCCCGACGCTGGTGCTGTTCTCCAAGAAGATCTGGGACACGCTCTCACCGCAGGAGCAGACGACGCTGCGCGATTGCGCGGTGCAGGGTCGCGGCGACCAGCGCAAGGCGAACCGCGCGCAGGAAGCGCGCAGCGTCGAGAACCTGCGCGCCAAGGGCATGGTGGTGAACGAGATCGCGCCGACCGAGATGCAGCGCATCCGCGAGAAGACCAAGCCGATCTACGAGCGCCACGCCAAGGAGATCGGTACCGAGCCGATCGACATGGTGATGGCCGAGCTCAAGCGCATTCGCGGCAACTGAGCCGGAGCGCCGCGATGACGACCCTGACGGGCAAGGTGGCGTGGGTGACCGGTGGCGGCAGCGGCATCGGGCTGGCGGGTGCGATCGAGCTGGCTAAGGCCGGGGCGTGCGTCGTGATCTCGGGCCGCGAGGCGGCCAAGCTCGACGACGCGCTCGCTGCCGCTCAGCACTTGGGCGTGCCGGCCGGCGCGATCACGGCGATGCCGCTCGACGTTGCCGACCCGGAGGCGGTGACGCGTGTCGCTGCCACGATCGAGGCCGTACACGGCCGCATCGACATCCTCGTCAACAGCGCTGGCATCAACTTTCCGAAGCGCTATTGGGGCGAGACGGACGCCGAAACCTTCGCGCAGGTGGTGGCCGTCAACCTGAACGGCGCCACCTACTGCACGCTGGCCGCGGCCCGTGGCATGCGTGCGCGGCGCGAGGGCACGGTGATCAACGTCGCATCGTTCGCCGGCTGGCACTTCGAGTACATGACCGGCCCAGCCTACACGGCGAGCAAGGCCGGGATGATGGCGCTGACACATTCGTTCAACATCGAGGAATGCGTCAACGGCCTGCGCGCCACCGCGCTGTGCCCGGGCGAAGTCGCGACGCCGATCCTGAAGAAGCGGCCGGTGCAGCCGACCGAGGCCGACAAGGCGCGCATGCTGCAGGAGGCCGACCTCGGCCGCACGATCCGCTTCATCGCCGAGCAACCCCTGCATGTCTGCATCAACGAGATGGTGATCTCGCCGGTCTGGAACCGCACCTACGTGGCCGACGCGCCGCTGGTGCGCAAGAAGTGCGCATGACGATGGCGCACGACGGTCTGGTCGTCGCGATCACCGGTTCCGGCCAGGGCATCGGGCGCGCGCTGGCGCGTTCGTTCACACGTGAGGGCGCGCACGTCGTGGTGTCGGACATCGATGCAGCGGCCTGTCGGGCGGCGGCCGACGAACTCGCGACGCTCGGCGTGCCGGCCGACATCACCCGCGCCGAAGACTGCGCCGCGCTGGTCGCGAAAACGGTCGAACAGTTCGGCCGTCTCGACGTGATGGTCTGCAACG
>JBDUAG010000546.1:0-3310 GCA_040004785.1 Burkholderiales bacterium
TTCAGGTACTAGCGGGTAACTCCGTGGGGGTTCGAGTCCCTTCCTGGGCACCAGAAATCGCAGGAAACAGAATAAGCGAAAGGCCAGCGCGCAAGTGCTGGCCTTCTTGCTTTGTGGCGGGCGTCTTCAGGCCGCTCAAATCACGAACTTCTTCGCGAGCGCATCCGGCCGCATGTCGTCGTACTCTTCGAACGGCTGGTGAATCCACGGGCTGCTCGGCAGCAACTCGACGAAATAGTCAGGCGTGTAGGTCGACACGCCCTTCGTCCAGATGACCGCCGAGCGCAGTTCGCTGATCGACGGCATGCCGCGCAGCCGATCCACCACCGCGCGCAAGGTCACGCCCGAATCCGACAGGTCATCGACCAGCAGCACGCGCCCGGCCAACTCGCCTTGGGGCATCGTGATGTATTTGGCCAGGTCCAGCCGGCCCTGGATCGTCCCGGCTTCGGCGCGGTACGAACTCGTCGACATGATCGCCAGCGGCCGGTCGAACACGCGCGAGAGCACGTCGCCGGGCCGCATCCCGCCCCGCGCCAGGCACAGGATCTGATCGAACTGCCAGCCCGAGCCGGCGATCTTGAGCGCCAGACGCTCGATGAGCATGTGGTACTCGTCCCAGCTCACGTACAGGTGTTTGCCATCGTCGGTCAGCATGCGGGTTCCTAGCGCTCGAGAAGGTGGGCGGTGTCGTCGTCAAAGAGCATATTCAGGCCGCTTCAGCCCGTGTACGGATGCCGCAACAGAATCGTGTGCTCGCGGTCCGGGCCGGTCGAGACCATGTCGATCGGGCGACCGATGAACGCCTGCACGCGTTCAAGGTAGCGCCGCGCGTTCAGCGGCAGCTTGTCCCACTCGGTCACGCCGAAGGTCGATTCGGTCCAGCCGGGGAAGCTGTCGTAGATCGGCACGCAATCATCGATGTCGTCGGCGTCCAGCGGCAGGATGTCGATGCGCCTGCCGTGCAGGTCGTAGCCGACGCAGACCTTGATCTCCGGCAGACCGTCGAGCACGTCGAGCTTGGTGATGCACACGCCCGAGATGCCATTGATGATCATCGAGCGCTTCAGCAGCGCGGCATCGAGCCAGCCGCAGCGGCGCGGTCGGCCGGTGACGGTGCCGCGCTCCTGGCCGATGGTCGAGAGGTGGTGGCCGACCGTGCCCGGCGTGTCCATGTCGAGCTCGGTTGGGAACGGCCCGCTGCCGACGCGGGTCGTGTACGCCTTGGTGATACCAAGGATGTAGTGCAGCAGATCCGGCCCGACGCCCGCGCCCGCGGCGGCGTTGCCGGCCACGCAGTTGCTTGACGTGACGTAAGGGTAGGTGCCATGGTCGATATCGAGCAAGGTGCCCTGCGCGCCCTCGAACAGGATGTTGGCGCCGTTCAGGTTCGCGTTGTGCAGCGTGTAGCCCACGTCGGCCAGCATCGGCTTGAGCTGTTCGGCGACCTTCATCGCCAGGTCGAAGATCGGCTGGAACTCCAGGGGCGTGGACTTCAGGTAGCCGCTGAGCGCAAAGTTGTGGAGGTCGAGCAGCTCGCGCAGCTTGGCTGCAAATCGATCCGGATGCTTCAGGTCCTGCACACGCAGCGCGCGCCGCGCGACCTTGTCTTCATACGCGGGGCCGATGCCCTTGCCGGTGGTGCCGATCTTGCCGGCACCGCTGCTCTCGCGCAGCGCCTCGCGCGCCTTGTCGACCTCGACGTGGAACGGCAGGATCAGCGGGCACGATTCGCTCACGAACAGACGCGAACGCACCTCCAGGCCGATCGCCTCCAGCCGCTCGATCTCGCCGAGCAGGTGGGTCGGGTCGACGACCACGCCGTTGCCGATGTAGCAAGCCACGCCGTCGCGCATGATGCCGGACGGGATCAGTTGCAGCGCCGTCTTCACGCCCTTGATGACCAGCGTGTGGCCGGCGTTGTGGCCACCCTGAAAGCGCACCACCGCCTGCGCGTGGTCGGTCAACCAATCGACGACCTTGCCCTTGCCCTCGTCGCCCCACTGGGTGCCGACGACGACGACGTTGTGCCCGGCGGCGCTGTTCTTCTGTTGCATGTCAAAGTGATCCAGATGATCGATGGCTGAAATTGCGGGGCGCGGCGTTCACAGCGCGCGCACGATCCATTCGCTGCCGACGCGCGCCAACTCGCGGTCGCAGTCGTACTCCTGCGCTTCGTGCTCGTGGCCGGGCAACACCCGCACCACGGTCTCGCCGCGCTCGCGCAGGCTGCGCACGCTGGCTCGCAGCGTGTCGTCCTCGGCCCACGGGGCGCGGATCGCGGCGTGGAGCGGGTTGGCGGGTGCGCACGCGGCCAGCACCTTCAGGTCGAGGCCGAAGCCCACGGCCGGGCGGCTGCGGCCGAACACCGCACCGAACTCGTCGTAGCGGCCGCCGCGCGCCAGCGCATCGGGCGAACCTCCGCCGAAGGCCGCGAAGCGCACGCCGGTGTAGTAGTCGTTGGCACCGATATCGGCCAGGTCGAACCCGACCTTCACCTCGGCATGCGATTGGCCCACGCGGCGCGCCAGCCATTCCAGGTCATCGAGCGCGGCCTGCACCAACGGGCGCGCAGGCAGCTCGCGCCGCGCCGCCTCGATGACCTCGGCACCGCCGTAGAGCCTGAGCAGCGCGAGCAAGGCATGACGTGCCTCGATGGGGAAGCCGCGCGACAACTCGCGCAGCGTCGCCGCATCCTTGGCGGCCAGCGCCGCATAGACGGCGCCGAGTTGCTCGGCATCGACCATCACGCCGGCCAGCACGCCGCGCACGATGCGTGCATCGCCGAGGTCGAGCGTGATGTTGGTCAGCCCGGCAGCACGTAGGCAATCGAGCGCCAGGTCCTGCACTTCGAGGTCGGCTTCAAGACCGGCGTGGCCGTAGATCTCGACCCCGAACTGCATCGGCTCACGCGTCGCGTGCAGCCCCATCGGCAGCGCATGCAACACCGGCCCGCAGTAGCACAGGCGCGTCACGCCGACGCGGTTCAGCAGGTGCGCATCGATGCGCGCGACCTGCGGCGTGCTGTCGGCACGCACGCCCAGGGTGCGGCCGCTGAGCTGATCGACGAGCTTGAAGGTTTTCAGATCGAGCGAATGGCTGGCCCCGGTCAGCAGCGATTCGATGTGCTCGAGCAGCGGCGGCATCACCAGCTCGCAGCCATAGCCGCGCGCCACGTCGATCAGCCCGCGACGCAGTTCTTCGATGTGTCGTGCCTGCGCAGGCAGCACGTCGGCAATGTGCTCGGGCAGCAGCCAAGCAGATGACATGGGAAAACGCCGGGGGGTTAAAACGGAGATTGTACCGGCGT
>JBDUAG010000547.1:0-3308 GCA_040004785.1 Burkholderiales bacterium
CCACCGATGCGCTGGCGCGGCTGATGCAGGAGCCGCTGCAGAAGCAGCTCGGCCAGCCGGTCATCATCGACAACCGGCCCGGCGCCTCGGCGGTGCTGGGCACCAAGCTGGTGGCGAAGGCCGCACCCGACGGCTACACGCTGCTGTTCCCGAACAACGGCCTGGTGATCTCGCCGCAGGTCTCGAAGGAAGCGAACTACGCGCCATTGAAGGACTTCGTGCCGGTGTCGCTGGTCTCGCTTCAGCCGATGGTGCTGGTGATCAACTCCGGCGTGCCGGCGACGACGACGCAGCAGTTCATCGACTATGCCAAGGCGAACCCCGGCAAGGTCGAGTACGCGAGCGCCGGGCCGGCCTCGTTCGGCCAGCTGTCGAGCGAACTGTTCGCGCGCCGCGCCGGCATTTCGCTGCTGCACGTCCCGTACAAGGGCCAGGCGCCGACGACCCAGGCCGTGCTGACGGGGGAGGTCAAGATGCTGCTGTCCACCACGTCGCCGCAGCTCAACGCGTTTGCGAAAGAGGGCAAGCTGCGCATGCTCGGCACCGGTTCGCCCCAGGCGTCGGCGCTTGCGCCGGGCGCGGTGCCGCTGAACCAGACGCTGCCGAACCTCAACCTCGAAGTGTGGTTCGGCCTGTTCGCGCCGGCCGGCACGCCGCACGATGTGGTCGCGCGCCTGAACGACGCGATCGTCAAGGTGCTGGCGACGCCCGACATCAAGACCCGCTTCGAGCAGGCCGGTGCGCTGGCCGCCTCGAGCACGCCGGAGCAGCTCGGCACGCGCATCGCCGAGGAGTACACGAGCTGGGCCGCGGTGATCAAGGACGCGGGCATCAAGGCGGAGTGACGATGAGCGCCACGCTGCCGCTGCCCGTCAAGCCTCGCGCCGCCGCGACGCTGATCGTGCTGCGCGACGCGCCGCGCGGGCTGGAGGTGCTGCTGCTGCGCCGCGCCGAGCGCCCGGGCGACCAGAACAGCGGCGCCGCGGTGTTCCCCGGCGGCCTGCTCGACCCCGCCGACGGCGCCCACCACGCGCTGTGCGGCGGGCTCGACGACGTTGCGGCGAGCGCGTGCCTCAACCTGCCTTCGGGTGGCCTGAACTATTGGATCGGCGCCATCCGCGAATGCTTCGAGGAGTCCGGCCTGCTGTTCGCGACCGACGCCTCGGGCGCGCCCGTAGACCTGGCGCGCTTCGCGGAGGACGAGCGGTTCGCGCTGCGCGAATCCCTGCATGCCAACCAGATCGGCATGGCCGAGCTCTGTGCGCGCCTGGGCGTTCGCCTGGACGTGGCCAGCCTCGCGTACTACAGCCACTGGGTCACGCCGATCGGCATGCCGAAGATCTTCGACACGCGCTTCTTCATGGCCGAGGCGCCGGCCGGCCAGATGGCGCTGCACGATGGCGGCGAGTCCGTCGAGATGCTGTGGCTGACGCCGGCCGAGGCACTCGACAAGGCACGTGCGCTGAAGCTCATGCACGTGACCTCGGTCACGCTGAAGCACCTTGCCGGCTTCGCCACCGCCGCGCAAGCCGTGGCCGCGGCGCGCGCGCAAGGCGTCGTCCCGGTGACTCGACCGCGCCTGGCGATCGGCCCCAAGGGCCGCACGCCGGTGGACCGCGGCGCCTGGGCCTTCGCCGAGATCGGCCGGCTCGACCCCGAAGGCCGGGGCCACGTCAGCACCGAGCTGCTGCCGGGCCGCGGCGTGTGGCTGTCGCCGCGCGTGCTGCGCGTCACCGCGCCGAACGGCAACATGATGACCGGGCCCGGCACCAACAGCTACTTCATCGGCGCGCCCGGCAGCGACGAATGGGCCCTGCTCGACCCCGGCCCCGACGACGCCGCCCACGTGCAGGCGCTGCGCGACGCGGCACCGGGCAAGGTCACGCGCATCCTCGTCACCCACACCCACAAGGACCATTCGCCCGCCGCCGCCGCGCTGAAGGAAGCGACAGGCGCGCCCACCTTCGGCCGCGTCGCCGACTTTCCCGAATGGCAGGACAGCGCGTTCGTGCCCGACCACGTCGTCGAGGACGGCGACCGCATCGTGCTCGGCGAAGGCGTCACGCTGCGCGCCATCCACACGCCCGGCCACGCGAGCAACCACCTGTGCTGGCTGCTCGAGGAAGAAAAGCTGCTCTTCACCGGCGACCACCTGATGCAGGGCTCGACCGTCGTCATCAATCCGCCGGACGGCGACATGGCGGTGTACCTGGCCTCGCTCGAGCGGCTGCTCGCCGAGGACATCGAATGGCTCGCGCCGGGGCATGGCTTCCTCATCGACGAGCCACACGAGGACGTGCGCAAGACGATCGCGCACCGGCTCGGGCGCGAAGCCAAGGTGCTTGCGGCCGTGAAGTCGCACGGGCCGGCCGATGCGGCGACGCTGCTGCCGATCGTGTACGCCGATACGCCGGAGCGCCTGCATGGCGTGGCGTTGCGGTCGCTGCAGGCGCATCTGCAGAAGCTGCTCTTGGAGCGGGCGGTCGCGCTGGATGGGCAGGGGCGGTGGCTGGTCGGGGCGTGCTGACGGGCTTCTCTCTACAATTTTCGGGTTCGGGGTACCGCTTCTGTTTCCTCCCGATCCTGCCCGGTACAGCGCAGGGTCCCGGACAGGGGTTCCCATGCGTTACCACGCACTCGCTTGGCTGCTGCTTGCAGCCAGCATCGCCGCCGAAGTGGTCGGCACCATCGCCTTGCGCTACGCCGATGGCTTTACCCGCCTGTGGCCGTCACTGGCGGTTGGGTCGCTGTATACGCTGGCGATCTGGTTGATGTCTTTGTCCGTGCGGCATCTGGAAGTCGGCCTGGCCTATGCCGTGTGGGCCGGGGTTGGCACCGCACTCACGGCGGTGGTGGGCATGCTGTGGTTCGGCGAGTCTTTCCATTCGACGCGGCTGATTGGCCTTGCCCTCGTTGTGGCCGGTGTGATCTGCCTGAACCTTGATTGGCGGTAGTTCTGGTCGCGCGTCAGGCGGAGCCGAACAGCCCCTTGTGCCGCTCCCGCAGCAAGTTCTTCTGTACCTTCCCCATCGCATTGCGCGGAAGGTCGGGCACGACGTACACCTGCTTCGGCACCTTGAAGTTCGCGATGTCGCCTTTCAGCCGCGCAACGATCGCGTCGGCGTCGAGCGTGCCGCCGGGTTTGGCGACGACGACGGCGATCACGGCTTCGCCGAAGTCGGGATGCGGCACGCCGATCACGGACGATTCATCCACGCCGGGGAGCTCGTTGATGAACCCTTCGATCTCGGCCGGGTAGACGTTGTAGCCGCCGCTGATGATCAGGTCCTTGCTGCGGCCGACGATGG
>JBDUAG010000548.1:0-3300 GCA_040004785.1 Burkholderiales bacterium
ACATCCAGGCCCAGCTCGGCAGCGCCGACTTCTGGCGCCTGCGGCTGGGCATCGGGCACCCGGGGGTGAAAGCCGAGGTCGTGAACTACGTGCTGCGCAAGCCGCTCGCCGAGCAGCGCGAGGCCATCGACAAGAGCATCGAGCAATCGATCGCGGCGTTGCCGCTGATGCTCGAAGGCGACATGGAGCGCGCACTGATGAAGGTGCACGCCAAGCCACCACGACCGAAGCCGCCGAAGCCTGCGCCCGATGCCCTCAAGGAGCCGACATGAAACACGCCCTCACCCTGACTCTGTGCCTGGCCGCCGCGGGCGCGAATGCGCAATCGGTCTACCGCTGCGGCAGCGCCTACTCGCAGGAGCCCTGCCCGCAGGCCCGGCTGGTGGATGTGAGCGATCCGCGCTCCGCCTCGCAGCGCGCCGATGCGCTCCTGCTGGCCGCGAACGACGAGCAACTCGGCAATGAGATGACCCGTGAGCGTCCGGCCAGCGAAGCGGCTCAGAAGCGCGCCGCGACGCCCGGCCACGCCAAGCCCGCGAAAAAGGCCCGCGCGACGAAGATCAAGTGGTTCCGGCCCTGAGCGCTTCCTGCTGAAGGCGTCGGTATTTGGCCCACAGCGTCTCCTTCGATTCGACGTGGTCCGGGTTCAGCGGGATGCAATCCACCGGGCAGACCTGCACGCACTGCGGCTCGTCGAAGTGGCCGACGCACTCGGTGCACTTGTCGGGCGCGATCTCATAGAAGTCCACGCCCATCGAGATCGCCTGGTTCGGGCACTCGGGTTCGCAGACGTCGCAGTTGATGCACTCATCGGTGATGAGCAAGGCCATGTCGAACTCTCAATCCTCGGTCGATTTGACGCGGTCGCGCAAGCGATCCAGCACGGAGGGTGACACGAACTTGGAAACATCACCGCCCAGAGTGGCAATCTCGCGCACGAAGGTGCCCGAGACGAACTGGTAGCGGTCGCCGGGCGTCAGGAACATGGTTTCGACATCGGGCATCAGCTGGCGGTTCATGCCGGCCATCTGGAACTCGTATTCGAAGTCGCTCACCGCGCGCAGGCCGCGCACCACGACCTTGCCGCCGTTGCCGACGACAAAGTCGCGCAGCAGCCCGCGAAACGCCATCACCTCGACGTTCGGGTACTTCGCGGCCAGTTCGGTGGCAATGTCCAGGCGCTCGGCGATCGTGAACATCGTACGCTTGTGATGGCCGGCAGCCACGGCGACGATCAGGCGCTCGAACAAGCGGCTGGCGCGGCGCATCAGGTCTTCATGGCCCAGCGTCATCGGATCGAAGGTGCCGGGGTAGACAGCGGTGAGGCGGGTCGTCGAGGTCAAGGCGCGCTCCGGACGGTGGATTCGGCCGGAGTGTAGCCGCGCCCGGTCACACGGTGTTCACACGCTGCAACAGGTGGAAGTGGACCGCGCCGGCGCGGCCCTGGCGGTGCAGTTTGAGCCCGTCGGGCAGCTCGCGCGCGAGCGCCTGGCCCGCCTCGACGTAGACGTAGCCCTGCGGCACCATGATGCGCACCGCCGCCGCGAGTGCGGGCGCGACCAGCGGCAGGTCGAACGGCGGATCGATGAAGACGAGCTCGAAGGCCTCCGCCGGGCAGCGCGCCATCCACGTCAGCGCATCGACGGTTTCGACGCGCAGTTGCTGGGCCTTCAGGCGCGCCTTGGCGTCATTGAGCGAGGCAGCGAGGCGCCGGTCGCGTTCCAGCAGCACGACCTGATCGGCCCCGCGCGACGCTGCCTCGAAGCCCAGTGCGCCGGAGCCGGCGAAGGCATCGAGGCAGCGCCAGCCGGTCAAGTCCTGCCCGAGCCAGTTGAACAGCGTCTCGCGCACGCGATCGGGTGTGGGGCGCAGGCCCGGCACGTCGGCGACGGTCAGTTTGCTGCGCTTCCACTGGCCGCCGATGATGCGGACCTCGCCCGCCGGCCCTTTCATTGCCGAACCGGAATCCCGTCCCGCGCCAACAGCGCCTTGGCCTGACCGACGGTGAACTCGCCGTAGTGGAAGATGCTTGCGGCCAGCACGGCGTCGGCACCACCGATGCGGATGCCGTCGGACAGATGCTCGAGCGCGCCCACGCCGCCCGAGGCGATCACCGGCACGCTGACCGCATCGCTCACGGCGCGGGTCAACGCGAGGTCGAAGCCGATCTTGGTGCCATCGCGGTCCATGCTGGTGAGGAGGATCTCGCCGGCACCGTGCTCGGTCATCTGGCGCGCCCACGCAACCGCATCGAGCCCGGTGTTCTTGCGCCCGCCGTGCGAATACACGTCCCATCCGCTGTGGTCGGCGCGCGCCTTGGCGTCAATAGCGACGACGATGCACTGCGCCCCGTACTTGCGCGACGCATCGCAGATGACCTGCGGGTTCGCGATCGCCGCCGAATTGAAACTGACCTTGTCGGCGCCCGCGTTGAGCAGGCGGCGCACATCCTCGACCGTGCGCACGCCGCCACCGACGGTCAGCGGAATGAACACTTGTGAGGCGACCGCCTCGATGATGTGCAGGATCAGGTCGCGGCCATCGCTGGTGGCGGTGATGTCGAGAAAGGTGAGTTCGTCGGCGCCCTGCTCGTTGTAGCGCGCCGCGATCTCGACCGGGTCACCCGCGTCGCGCAGTTCGACGAAGTTGACACCCTTGACGACGCGGCCGCCGGTCACGTCCAGGCAGGGGATGATTCTTTTGGCGAGCATCAGCCGCCGTTCAACTCGTCGGCGCGCGCTTGTGCCAGTGCGAAATCCAGGTCACCGCTGTAGATCGCGCGACCACAGATCACGCCTTCGACACCCTGGTCCTGCACCGCGCAGAGTTTGTCGATGTCGGCCATGTTGCTCAGGCCGCCGGAGGCGATGACGGGAATGGTCAGCGCCTGCGCCAACTTCACGGTCGCCTCGACGTTGATGCCGCTCAACATGCCGTCGCGCCCGATGTCGGTGTAGATCACGCCCTCGACGCCGTAGTCCTGAAACTTTTGCGCCAGGTCGATCACCTCGTGGCCGGTCAGCTTGCTCCAGCCGTCGGTCGCGACCTTGCCGTCCTTTGCATCGAGGCCGACGATGATGTGGCCGCCGAAGGCCGAGCACGCATCGCGCAGAAAGCCGGGATTCTTCACCGCGGCGGTGCCGATGATGATGAAACTCAGGCCGTCGTCGAGATAGCGCTCGATCGTGTCGAGATCGCGAATGCCGCCACCGAGCTGAACCGGGATCTCGTCGCCGACCTCGGCCAGGATCGCCTTGATCGCGCCCTCGTTGACCGGCTTGCCGGCGAATGCGCCGTTCA
>JBDUAG010000549.1:0-3295 GCA_040004785.1 Burkholderiales bacterium
CCCCGGACATCACGATGGTGGACGGGCCGATCGCATGGAAGTTGATGTCGTTGCCATAGGCCGCTTCGTAGATGTTCTGCGCCACCGTGACGACGCTGCCCGGCGGGCTCCAGACCAACCACGAGCCTTCGTTGAGGATCGCTTTGGCGTTAGGAACCGATGCGGCAACGTGGTTGCTGCCGAAGTCCTGGCCCGCGGCCAGGGACAGCACGCCCGAGTACGCACCCACGCCGCGCGACGAGTTGCCGCCCCAGACGTTGGCGGCCTGCAAGATGCTGCCGCTGCCGCTGGTCTGGCCGAGGAGCACGAACTGCGCGCTGCTGATGACGAGCGTGCCGTTGTTCAGTATGTTGTTGAGGTTGATCTCGCCATTGACCAGGCTCGCGTCGTTCTTGCTGTCGGATGTGGCGATGATGTTCGGCGAACCGTCGGCACTGCTGTTGGTGCCGATCTGGAACGTGACGCCCGCGTCGATCGTCAGCACTGGCGGGTTGATGCCGGTGATGGTCAGCGCATAGCCCGCACCGGCATAGACCGTCTTCGTGACGACCTGGACCTGCTGCGCGACGGGCAGCGTGAAGGTGCTGGTCCGCGCGATGATCAGCGTGCTTGGGCTGGCGGTGCCGCCGGCGGGGGTCAAGCGAAGCGTGCCCAGGCCGCTGATGACGCCGGTGTAGGTCGTCGTACCGATCGGCAGGTTGATGACTGAGTCGCCGGCCAGCGTGACGTCGCGATTGGCGAGGACGTCCGCGCTGATGTCCGCCGTGGCACCGGCAGTGAGGCCGGCGCCGGCCGCCGTGGACGACGTGTTGTCGGAACCGCCGCCACCGCCGCAGGCGGACGTGAGGACGGCACAGCCGGCCACCAGGAAATGGCGCCGTGTGGCGCCGTGGGGGAATGAACTCAAGGAGGCTCCTGCTTCAGTGACGGGTTCGAGGATCGGCCCGTTGGCGATCCGCTGGTGATGCGCTGATGACACGATCATTGATCCCTCAATCCCTCTTTGTTGTTGGCGAGCCGCGCGAGCCCCTTTTGGTGGGCGAACTGCGCAAACCCTTGCGCACTCATGTGCACGTGGCGTGCCGGGCATCACGAGGGGCTCGTCAGCACTGCGAAACGCGCGCATTCTGTCGCAATCGCAGCGTCGGCGTTCAATCGACTCGTCGTCGTCCGGCCGAAGCGACCACATTGGTCCGGCGTGTGACAAAACGCGGCGACAACGCCCATCACCTGCACGTAGGTACCGTTCGCGAGCAACGACAGTCGCTGAACCAGCTCGAGTTCCTCAGCAACGAACTGCGTATGCCGGTGATCGCGCCTGGAACAAGCAAGGCGCTGTACGCCACGCAGGCCGACCCTCAGATCGCATCTCGCTTCGAGCCGATCGCACTGCCCGGATGGCGTGAGAGCGCGGGACTGCGGGAGTTCGTTGTGAGCTTCGGGCGCCGGGCTTGACGATCCTGGCAGCTCGAGACGCGCCCGCTCTGAACCGCGTTCGTGCGTGCGCGCCTGCGACCGGGAGGCCGCAGGCGCACCCTCGCAAGCTCAGAACAAGTGGCGGATGCCCACTTCAAAGGCCGTCGACTTGCGGTCGGCACCTGCCAGCAGAGCAGGCCCGCCCGAAATCGAGAACCCAGCATTCGAGCCCTTGTTCATGATTCGTGCGGCTTGCCCGTACAGCGCCGTGCGCTTGGAGAGGTTGTAGGCGTAGCCCGCCGCAATCTGCGATGCGTCGCGGTCGTCGATGGACGCGCCCGCGGCCGTGGCGCCCAAGGCCGTCGGTGCGGTCCCCGATTGATTGACGCGCCCGTAAGAGACCTTCCAGACGCCCACCTCCCCTGCAGGACCGTTTGCTGACACCATGTACACCGCTGACTTCGCCGTGACGTACTTCAGCTGAGCGTACTCGGCCATCAATTTGACAATGCCGAAGTCGTACGAACCACCGATCGCAGCCTCCTTGAAGGCCTGGCCAGCGAGGTTGGTGTTCTTCGTTTCCGCATAAGACCCGTCGACTGAGATCGGGCCTGCCGAGTAGCCGGCGCGCAGGCTCCAGAACTTGCTGTTCCCCGACGCACCCGTGGAGCCGCCTTCGCCAAGCGCACCCATCGCCGACGCGAAGAAGCCGCCGAGCGTTTTCGGCGTGTAGTAAGCGACCGAATTACCGGCGCGCACGAGCGTGCTGTAGCTGGTGGTTGCGGGGCCGAAGGCTGAGAACACCGCCGAGACCTGGGTCGAGGTGAAAAAGTTCGAGATGGAACCGACGCCGACGTAGCCGAACGGGTCGTATCCGGCCACCGTGAAGAACACCGGGTTGTAGTCGCGCCCCAGGCGGACTTCGCCGAGCGATGCGCTCTTCAGGCCCACATAAGACATGCGCGACCAGAACTGGTTGGCGGGAACCGGCGTCGTCGTGTTGCCGCCGGCTTGCCCGGTGTCGGCGAAGATGTCCGACTCGAGCACGAAGTTGGCCGAGAGTCCACCGCCAAGATCTTCGGTGCCCTTGAAGCCCAAACGATTGCTGTTAAGTGCACCGTTGACTTGCGACGTGATGCTGCCCGAATTGTTGTGCACATTGCGCATCGCCAGATCGACGACACCGTAGACCGTGACCGACGACTGTGCCGACGCCGCTCCCGTGAATGCGCTGAGGACTGTCAGGGCAAGAAGCGATTTCTTCATGAAACATATCTCCGTGGTTAGTGCGGGGTCGGTGACATACCGAATCCCATCGCCACCGGCCCCATGAAAGAACCGATGCCGAAGACTACAAATTGCGCTCTCTTTGCAACAGAGCGTCGGTCAAAACGGGGGGGCGCAGCCAGGGGCGCCTCCGAGCGATTGCTCCCCTTGGTGGTGGACCTGCAACAATCAAATAATCCGCTTCCGCATCCGTTTCCCTGCAAATGAAGCAAGGCGGAATCACACAGTACCTTGGTCCAAAAGTTGGAAAGCCGTGAACCCGGCAAGCGCCAGGTTCACGGCCTCCGGAGGTGGATTGGTGACTAAGCAGCGCTCAGCACGCGATCGAGCGTCGGTAGCGATCCTTGCTGCTTCACCTCGCTTCGCGACCCTGGAAGCACCTCCGCGGCGAGCGCGATCTGCAGAACTTTCCTCGCCCTGAACGCCCACTTGGGACCGAGACGGTGCCGGTCGAGCTGGGAAGAGCTTGCGGAGGCGAAAAACATGCTCTCGTCAAGGCCGAAGCGGTCGCAGGCAACGCGCAATCGCCCGGCACGTTGACGGAGATTGCCGTCGGTGCCAAGTGCATCGCGATCCGAGCGGGAAAATAGTT
>JBDUAG010000550.1:0-3294 GCA_040004785.1 Burkholderiales bacterium
TCTGCGGTTCGGCGTCCGGCGCGGGCTGCTGCGGCGTGCGCGGGCTCGGGCTCGGTTTGATCGGCGAGTTGGGAACGGGCAAGCCGAAGCGCCGGAAGAACTCCAGCATGTCCTCGTCGATCTCGCCACCGCCACGCGCGCTGCGCGTGCGCTCGGTGGTGCGAATGCCCACGACCGCCGGGCCGACCTTCTCGACCAGCTCGGTGAAATCAGGCAATCCCTGCGCACTCGCCGGCGGCGCCGCGAATGCGCCCGTCAGCCCCAGGCCGAGTGCCAGCGCGCCCAGCCACACGTGCCTGCGCGCGACCGAGGCGTCCGGACGAAAAGATGTGATGTTCAAGATCGCTCCCCAGTATTCATGCCGCACGGCCACAGCCGGCAGCGGCTATTTTTTCAGACGCTCCAGGCCCTTGGCAAACTGCCGCAGTGTCGCCGCCGGCACGTCGCCGACGATGGTCAGCCACCAGTCACCCTGCTGCTGCATCAGCGTTTGCGTCGGGCCCAGGCTGGCCAGCATCGGCCGCATGTGGCGCTGCGCATCGAAGGGCTCGATGAAGACCGACACGTAGGTCAGGCCATCGGAGTAGATCGTCTGCAGCACCTGCTTGTCACCCGAGGCCGCGTCGTCCATCGGCCGCTTCACGCAGCTCACCTGACGAAAGCCTGGTGCCGTCTGTCGCAGTGCCCAGCCCTCGGCCTCCAGCTTGGTGGCGGTCAGCACCGGGCGCGTCACGCGGTAGGCGTCGAGCCTCTTCATCGGCCCGAGCACCGAATCGGGCTGCGGTTTCACGCCGATGGCCACGTCGGAAAACGCCGACGTCTCCAGCACGTCGCCGCGCTCGCCCAGCACATCGGCACGCAGCAGCAGCCCGGTCATGCGCTCGGCCCACAGGCGATAGCCATAGCGGTAGCCGTCGCGCGGCTTCACGACCAGCACGTTGGCTTCGTGGCCAGCGATGCGGTCGAAGGTGGCTTGCGGGCGCACTTCGTAGAACTCGGCGATGCGGTCGTCGCCGGCCTGCAGCAGCGCCGGGAACTCGGCCAGCATCGTGCGCTGCTCGATGGTCGCGGCGTGAGTGGCCGGCCACAGCGTCGTCACGACATCGTTGTGGCGATAGACGTGACGCGCCTGGCCATCGAGCGATTCGCTGCGCTCGAACTGGTTCGACCCTTCGCAGAAGTGCGCGATGCGCGCACTCGACACCGAACCGCCGCCGCTAACGACGAACGTGCCCTGAAAGTTGCGGTGGCTGGCCGCCTCATGGATGCGCAGCAACCACGCGCGCACCTCGCGCGCCTGCGCGGCGCCATCGCCGGCCGCCGCACTGGCCTGCGCCCAAGCGGCCGGGCTGGCCGCACACACCGCACCGGCCAGAGCCAGTGCCGAAAACGGACGCCGCATCATCGGTCTTGCCATCGACCACATCAGCGATCGTTCTCGATGGCCGTCGCGTTCCGCAGGAAGCCCGACGGCACACCCAGCGCCGAGCTGCCCGCGAACTGCTTGTGCGCCGTGAGATAGCGGTCGAGCCGGGCATCGCGAATCACCTTGCCGGTGGCGACCTGCACCGACGGCTCATTCGCCACCGTCATCGGCGCGGCAGCTGTCATCGAGGCAGGCATCGGTTGTGCCGCCGGCGCCACGGACACAAGGCTCGCGGCGGGTGCAGACGCATCACTCGATGGCCCACGGGTCAGCATCAACACGCCGACAACCGCCACGAAACCGGCGGCCACCGCCGTCGGCGCCTTCCAGGACCAGCGACCACTGCGCGCGCCATCTGCAACCCGCGCCGACTGGGGCAACGGCCGCGGCGCCAGCACCACCGGCTCGTCCTTGAGGCGCGCGCGCAAGGCTTCGAGGAAGCCCGCATCGCGCGCAGGGTCGCACGCCAGGTCGTCCGATCGCAGCACGTCGCCGATGACGTGATAGACGTGCCACGACGAGCGCGCCTCGCCGCTCTCGCGCCAGTGGCCACAGGCTTGCCCGGCGGCGTCGCCGTCGAGTTCGCCATCGACCAGCGCAGACAGGCGCTCGAGCGCCGCCGCATCACGTTCGGAATCAGACGACATGTTCATCTCCATCAACCTTTGCAGCTCACCAGCGCTCGCCGTCGCGCGTGTCCAGCAGCGGGCGCAGGCGCTGCGCGATCGCCTCGCGGGCACGGAAGATCCGCGAGCGCACCGTGCCGATCGGGCAATTCATCGTCTCGGCAATCTCTTCGTAGCTCAAACCCTCGATTTCACGCAGCGTGATTGCCTGCCGGAGGTCGTCGGACAATGCTTCGATGGCAAAGTTCACTGCGGCCGCAATTTGCTTGCTTGCCAGCACCGCGTCCGGGGTTTCTCCGTCGCTCAGCTCATTTTCGACGCGCGAGCTGTTGTCGTCGTCGTCGTCGCGCGAGGCGCGGGCCGATTCGGTCACGAGCGGATCACGCTTGAGCTCCATCAGCTGCTTTTTCGCCGTGTTCACCGCAATCCGGTACAGCCAGGTGTAAAACGCGCTCTCCCCGCGGAACTGCGGGATCGCACGGTAAGCGCGGATGAAGGTTTCCTGCGCGATATCAGGCACCAGATCGACATCGCGCACCATGCGCCCGATCAGACGCTCGATGCGGCGTCGGTACTTGACCACAAGCATCTCGAAGGCCTTGACATCGCCGGCCTTGACGCGCTCGATCAGCGGCGCGTCGGCGTCGGGGCCGTTCATCGCCATGGCGTCAGCGCTCCGCCGATGGCCGCGGCGCGTAGACCGCGCAGCGCAACGCGTGCCATTGCGGCTCCAGACCCCGACGTTGCACCGGCAGCCAGCGCACGCGACCGCCCGCCTCGGGCGTGAAGCGCAGCAGCATCCACGGGCCGAGATCGATGGCCACGTTCAACTCGCCCGGCGCCGCATCGAGCTGCCAGGCCCGGCCGTCCCAGCGCAGGCTCTGCGCCGGCACGCGCCACAGCGACGCGGCCAGGATCAGCACCGTCAGCGTTGCCGCGGCGACCAGCATCAGCACTCCGATGGAGACCGGCGGCTCTCGCCCCAACAGCCAGGCCGCCATCGCCGCGGCGCCCGCCATGGCGAGCGAGAACACCGCGACCCGCCACGCGCCGAAGCGCTGCAGCGAAACCTGACAAGCCGGGGAAGCGCGCATCGGCGCGGCGCTGAGGAGTCGGCGCGATCAAACGCGCTTGAAGACCAACGTGCCGTTGGTGCCGCCGAAGCCGAAGTTGTTCTTCACGGCGTGCTCGATCTTCATCTCGCGCGCCGTGTTGGCGCAGTAGTCCAGGTCGCACTCGGGA
>JBDUAG010000551.1:0-3286 GCA_040004785.1 Burkholderiales bacterium
AGCTCGGGTTCCAGGTGACCTGGCTGCGGCTCAGAAACGCGAACAGGTTGAACGCATGCACCTCGTTCTCGAAGCCGGGTTCGGGATGCAGTTCGGGCTGGTCCTGCGGCACGTCGGCGAAGGCGCGGTTGATGGTCGCACCGCGGGCATCGGTGCGCAGGCTCAGGTCGTCCTTCAAACCGACGCAGCGTTTCGCGAGTTCGCGCGCACGCGTCAACTTCGGCGTGTTGCTGCCGTTCTTGCGGCCGTAGGGCGAGCCGGTTTCCTGCGGGGCGGAGAACGGGTCGAAGGTCTCGTTGGTCCAGTCGTCGAGCATCTGCGCGAAGGTGGCGGCGATCTGCGGCGTCTCGAAGTTCTCGAGCAGGTCGACACCCGCGGCCTTCATCGTCGCGTTGTAGGTGCCGGCGTAGAGGTCCACGGTCGTGTAGTGGTTGGTCGTGCCGAACACGTGATCGAAGTTCACGCCGCCGTAGAAGAAGCCCCAGGCGACGTCGCGCATCAGCGCGCGCAGGAAGTTGCCAGCGTCCATCGTGTGGCTGAGGGGCCGGCCGTCGCGCGTGGTCCAACTGATGTGGACGAAGTATTCGTCGCGGCGGAAGTTGAAGCTGCCGAGCTTGAAGGTCTTGTAGCCGTGCAGTGCATCGGGTGCGCTGGCGAGCACCTCGGGCGTTGCGGTGGGAGCGTTCATGGTGTGGGTCTCCGGTGTTCGGGGGGTCAGGCGAGCTGGCAGATCTCTGCCCAGCGCTCGATCGACAGATCGCCCTTGCAGGTCTGCTGCACCAGCACCGCCGGCCTGGCGGCGCGGAACTGGTACGCGGTGTTCTTCGGCAGCATCGCTTGGTGGCCGCGTTGGATCTTCATCCAGCCCATCTTCTTGCCGCGCGGCTCACCTTTGACGAGCACCGCGCCGTTGTGCTTCTCGTCGGGCACGGTCTGCTCGGCGTCGAGCTTCACGAGGTGAATCTCGACCTCGCCGTCCATGCTCAGCGCAAACTCGTCGTGCGCACAGGTGAACCAAGGCGAGATGCCTTCGGCGCGGATCGTCTCGAGCACGTAGATCTGGTTCTGGCCAAACACCACCTTCTCGTAGGGCTTGGCCTTGCTGGCGATCTCGAAGCAGTTGGAGAAGGCGTAGTTCTTGACGTTGTCGTCGATGTTCTGCACGCCACCTTTCTCAAAGCGGTCGAGCGATCCGAAGACGGTCTTGTAGGCGGTCTGGGTCATTGTGTGTCTCCTTCGGCGGGGTTCGGCTCTGGCAAACAGTGGCGCGAGCAACGGGTTTCAGTCTAAGCAGGACGCCCGCCGGTCGGTAGGGTCCGCCGGACAACCGGACTGTTCTGAAATGCAGAACAATATGGGTGCAAACCCGCGAGTCGAGCGCGTCACTCGATGATGTCGGCGGACAGCAGATCGCGCGCGATCAGCGCATCGTCCCATGGCGGCACGCCCGAGAAACTCGCCGTCAGCACTTCGAGGAAGAGCTTCAGCTTCAGCGAGCTGCGCAGGGTCGTCGAGTAAAACACCGAGAGCCAGAACGAGCTCAGCGGGTACTCCTGCAGCACCATCTTCAGCTCGCCGGACAGCACCGGATCGGATGCGACCAGCGTGGGAACACACACGATCCCGGCGTGCTCGAGCGCGTACTCGCGCAGCAGGTGGACGCTGTTGGTCATCAGCACCGGCTTGACCTCGATCGACACTTGCTCGCTCGCGCCATGGAAGATCAGGCGCTCGCGCGTCGGGTAGCCGGAGTACCAGCCGATGCGGTGCCCCGCCAGATCACGCGGGTGGCGCGGGATGCCGCAGCGGCGCAGGTACTCCGGCGATGCGCACAGCACGCGCCGCACCGGAAAGAGCTTGCGCGAGATCAGTTCCTCGGAGCGCGGCGGGAAGATCTGCAGCGCGCAGTCGAAGCCTTCCTTCACCGGATCGAGCGCCGCGTCGTTGACCACCAGATCAAGCACGATCTGCGGGTAGCGCGCCTGGAACTCCTGCAGCAGCCGCGCCAGGTGGCCGAGGACGAAGCCCGGTAGCGCGTGGATGCGCAGCCGCCCGGCCGGCGAGGTCGTGACCTCGCGCATCTGGTCGACCACCTCGTTGGTGCGCCCCACCAGCTCGGTGCAATCGCGCAGGAACGAATGGCCCAGGTCGGAGAGCCGCACGCTGCGCGTGTTGCGGTGAAAGAGCGGCGCGCCGACGAACTCCTCCAACTGCTGGATGCGGCTGGTGACGACCGAACGCGAGACGCGCATCTGGCGTGCCGCCTCGGCGAAGCTCTGCGACTCGGCGACGCGCACGAAGGCATCGATGGCGAGAAAGCGGTCCATGGGGCGGCAGAAGCAGGCGCTCGGGAAGCGGGCACCCATTCTGCCGCCCGCGGCGCGGGATCGATGGGCCGCCGGCGCCTGTACAGTCGCTGGCAGAGTTCTCGCTTGGGTATTCACAAGCGCACACCACGGAGAGACGTCCATGACGACCCAGCAGCCCACCATCATCTACACCCTGACCGACGAAGCGCCGATGCTGGCGACTTCCGCCTTCCTTCCGATCATCCGCGCCTTCACCGGGCCGGCCGGCATCAACGTCACCACCAGCGACATCTCGGTCGCGGCGCGGGTGATCGGCGAGTTCCCCGAGTTCCTGACCGACGCGCAAAAGCTGCCCGACAACCTCGCCGAGCTCGGCCGGCTGACGCTGCAGCCGGACACCAACATCATCAAGCTGCCGAACATCAGTGCGTCGGTCTCGCAGCTGATGGCGTGCATCAAGGAACTGCAGGGCAAGGGCTACGCGCTCCCCGACTTCCCCGAGAACCCCAAGACCGATGCCGACAAGGCGATCCGCACGCGCTACGCCAAGTGCATCGGCAGCGCGGTGAACCCGGTGCTGCGCGAAGGCAATTCCGACCGGCGTGCGCCGAAGGCCGTGAAGGAATACGCCCGCAAGAACCCGCACAGCATGGCCGACTGGAGCCAGGCCTCGCGCTCGCACGTCTCGCACATGCACGAGGGCGATTTCTACCACGGCGAAAAGTCGATCACGCTGGCCAAGGCGCGCGACGTGAAGATGGAGCTCGTCACGAAGAGCGGCAAGACCGTGGTGCTCAAGCCCAAGGTCGCGCTGAAGGACGGCGAGATCGTCGACTCGATGTTCATGAGCAAGAAGGCACTGGTCGCCTTCTACGAGAAGGAGATCGACGACGCCTACAAGACCGGCGTGATGTTCTCGCTTCACGTGAAGGCCACGATGATGAAGGTCTCGCACCCGATCGTGTTCGGCCACTGCG
>JBDUAG010000552.1:0-3285 GCA_040004785.1 Burkholderiales bacterium
ACGGCGGTACGGGCGGCAGCGACGATCACGATATCGGTGGTCATGTGTATCTCCTTTGAGTTGATCGGTGTGACAGAGGACTCTCTCGACCGCTACGGCGCTTTCGCCTTGACGTAGCGACCCGGAGCGGGTTCGATGATCTTGTGTTGGCGGTCTCCGGGCGACTTGGGGGCCGCGACCATCGCACCCGAGTGCGGCTTCAACCAGGCGATCCACTCGGGCCACCAGCTGCCGGGCACATCGCGCGCTCCGGCAAGCCAGTTGCCTGCATCGGGCTCGATCGAGCCGACCCAGTGGTTGCGCTTGTTCTTGGCCGGCGGATTGATCACGCCGGCGATGTGCCCGCTGCCACCCAGCACGAACGTGATGTCGTCACCGCCGAGCAGGCGCGTGCCCGCGTAGGCGGTCTGCCACGGCACGATGTGATCTTCTCGCGACGCGTACAGGAAGGCCGGCACCTCGATCGCGCCGAGGTCGACCGGCACGCCACACTGCACCGTGGCGCCGGGCTCACGCAGCCTGTTCTCGAGGTAGGTGTTGCGCAAGTACCAGCAGAACATCGGGCCCGGCAGGTTCGAGTCATCCGCGTTCCAGAACAGCAGATCGAAGGCCGCCGGCGCCTTGCCCTTCAGATAACCACTGATGACATAGGGCCAGATCAGGTCGTTCGCGCGCAACGCGGCGAACACCTGCGCCAGCTCCTTGCCCTTCATCAAGCCGCCCTTGCCGAGGGCGGCCTCCTGCGAGGCCACCGACTGTTCGGACACGAGCAGGCCCAGCTCACCGGTGTCGGCAAAGTCGAGCATCGTGGTCAGCAAGGTCATGCTCGCGACCTTGTCCTGCTTCTTCGCTGCCATGACGGCCAGCGCGCTCGCGAGCAGCGTGCCGCCGACGCAAAAGCCCAGGGTGTTGACCTTGTCGGCGCCGCTGATCGACAGCGACACGTCGATGGCCCGCACCACGCCCTGTTCGAGGTAGTCGTCCCAGCCGAGGCGCTCCTGTTCCGGGCCGATGTTCCGCCACGACACGAGGAACACCGTGTGGCCTTGACCCACTGCGTGGCCGACGAAAGAGTTGTCGGGCTGCAGATCGAGGATGTAGAACTTGTTGATGCACGGCGGCACGATCAGCAGCGGGCGCTTGTGAACGCGCGCGGTGGTCGGCGTGTATTGGATGAGCTGCATCAGCTCGTTCTCGAACACCACGCTGCCGGGGGTCGTTGCCACGTTGCGGCCCACCTCGAACGCCGTGTCGTCGGTCATCGACACGCGACCCTTGGCGAGGTCCTGCACGAACAGCCTCATGCCTTCGGCAAGGCTGGCCCCACCCGACTCCACCGCGGTCCGAAGGGCTTCGGGATTGGTCAACAGCGCGTTGGCAGGGCTGAGTGCATCCACCACCTGTCGCAACACGAAGGCCCATTGCCCCTTGCTGCGCTGATCCATCGGGGACGCGGCCAGCGTCTTCTGAACGAGCTCCGACTGGTTCAGATACGCGCGTGACAGCGCGTCGAAGAGCGGTCCGTTCTGCCACGCTTCACCGGCAAATCGCCGATCGTCGGGCCTGGCGCCAGTCCACGGCGACGTCATCTGCTGAACCGCCTGCTGCTGCCACTGCGTGAAGGCACCGACCGCCTGCAGCCACGGCGTCAAGGCCGGGAAGCCGGCCCACGTAGCTGCCGACTCCGCGGGTTCGGACGCTGGGAGCAGCGATTGCTGGCTTGCCATCAGATCGGCCAGCCATTGAGCGGGATGGGGTGCAGACGACATGTTGATCCTCTGGTGAGACGCGACCGGCCGCTCAATGCAGCTTGACGTGTGGCTCGGTGCGCCGCGTGATCAGCCGGGCCAGCGTGTCGAGCGCGACCTTCGGCAGCCCATGCAATGCCAGCTCGTGCATTTTGTAGAGCGAGACGTACATCATGCGGGCGAACGCGCCTTCGATCATCAGGCTGCCGCCGATCAGACCGCCCATCATGTTGCCGACGGTGCTGAACTCGCCGAGCGACACCAGCGAACCGAAGTCGCGGTAGCGATAGTCCTTCAGCGGTTTGCCCGCCAGCCGGCGGCGGATCTGCGCGGCCACGTGCGACGCCTGCTGGTGCGCGGCCTGAGCGCGCGGTGGCACGAACCCGCCCTTGCCACCGTTCGCTTCGGGCCAGGCGCAGGCCGAGCAGTCGCCGATGGCGAAGATGCGCTCGTCGCGCGTCGTCTGAAGCGTCGGTTGAACCACGATCTGGTTGATGCGATTGGTCTCCAGGCCCGCGATGTCCTTCAGGAAGTCCGCCGCCTTGACACCGGCCGCCCAGACCACCAGCTCGGCGGGCAAGGTGCGCCCATCGGCCAGTCGCACGCCATCCGGCAGCACCTCGGCCACCTTGGCGGACGTGTGGACCTCCACGCCGAGCTTTGTCAGCAGCTCCTGGGTCGCGTGCGACAGACGCGGCGGCAGCGCCGGCAGCACGCGGTCGGCGGCCTCGATGACGTTGACCTGAATGTCCTTGTCCGCGTCGACGCGGTCGAGTCCGAAAGCCACCACCTCGCGGGTCGTGCGGTGCAACTCGGCCGCCAGTTCGACGCCGGTGGCGCCCGCGCCGATGATCGCCACATGCAATTGCTCGGGTCGCAACGGCGCTGTCTGTGCATGGGCGCGGATGCAGGCGTTGACCATGCGCGCATGAAATCGCTGCGCGTCCGCCTTCGACTCGAGCCTCAGCGCATGCTCGCGAACGCCCGGCGTTCCGAAGTCATTGCTGAGGCTGCCCAGCGCCAGCACCAGCGTGTCGTAGCCGAACACGCGGTCGGGGGTGACCTGCCTGCCCTCGTCATCGACATACGGGGCCACGCGCACCTCGCGGCGGTCGCGGTCCAGCCCCGTCAGTTCACCGATCCGGAATCGGAAGTGGTGCCAGTGCGCCTGCGCCAGGTAGTCGACTTCGTGCGCACTCAGGTCCATGCTGCCCGACGCGATCTCGTGCAGCTTGGGCTTCCAGACATGGGTACGGTTCTTGTCGATCAGCGTGATCTCGGCGACCTTGTGCTTGCCCAGCGAATCGCCCAGCCGCGTGGCCAGTTCGAGACCGCCGGCGCCACCACCGACGATGACGATGCGGTGCTTCGAATCAGGCGGGTTCATGGTGGAGACCGAGAAAGGCAGCACCGTTGCGCCTCAAAGCCCCAGGCCTGCGGTGATGTGGTTCTCTGCGGTGTCGAGCACCGCCTCGGGTTCGTCGGACTCGGCCCCACTTTGATGGTCGAGCTCCCGCGCGAGCCGGTCTTGATCCAG
>JBDUAG010000074.1:0-11072 GCA_040004785.1 Burkholderiales bacterium
CGTCCCAGCTGATCTTCACGTACTTGCCGTTCACCAGCTTCATCGGCGTGCGCAGCCGGTACTCGCCATGACCGTGCTCGCGCAGCGCCGCGCCCTTCGCGCAGTGCGCGCCGAGGTTGATCGGCGAATCGAACACCGGCTCCTGGCGCACCCAGACGCCGTTCTCGACCACCGCGTCGACCGCGCAACCCACCGAGCAGTGGCCGCAGACGGTGCGCTTGACCTGCACCTTGCGGGCGCCATCGGCAGCGGGCGCGTCGGCGGCCTGCGCCTTCTTCTGCACCAGTGTCAGCTGGGTGGCGGCCAGGCCGACACCGACGCCCATGCCGGAACGGCGCAGGAACGCGCGCCGGTCCATCGTCGGGATCGCGCGCCGGTTGTGCGTGTCGATGCCGCGCGCCAGGCTGTCGACGAGGCCGGACGAGGACGATCCGACGCGGCTGGATTTGCGTGTCAGCATCATGGTGATCAGGCCCGCGTGGTTTCGTAGTAGCGCAGCACGTGCGCGGTGACCTGGTAGCCACCGCCGGTGTCGACGACCTTGGCGGCCGTCACGGCTGCGGTCGTGACCACCGGCGCCGCACCAGGCATCACCTTCGCGGCGATCAGGGCCGCGCCCGCGGTGCCGGCGCCGACCAGCAGGCCGCGCCGTTTCAGCGGACTGGCGGGGGCGCTGGGGCTAAGGGGCGTGGTGTCACCGGCCTTGTCACTCATGGCGAAGTACTCCAGGAAAATCGCGGCCCGATACAGGGCGCCGACGAGTGCGTCACACCCGCACGGTTACCGATGAATGTATGCACGTTGGTGCATAGCGTCATCAGGGTCAGTCCGTAAGCACTAAACCATGCCTGGGCGCTGCGGCGTAAGTTCCGCGCAAGCTACGCGTCCAGCAGGTCGAAGCCCTGCGCCTCGACCGCGAAGAAATCGCGCGCAAAGCCGGCCAGCGCGCGGTAGAAGTCGCCCGCCGGGTGCGCGGCGATCGTGTCGCACAGGCGCTCGGCCCACGGCCGCAAGTGGGCATCGAAGAAGCGCTGCTGCGCGGCGAGGTTGCTCACGCCCGCATCGTCACCCGCGATCAGGTAGCGCATCACCTCGCACAGGCTGGCGATGTGGTCTTCGGTTTCGAGGACGTCGGGCGCGCGCTCCAGGCCGAGCGCCGCGAGGTCGTCGCGCAGATCGACGAGCGGCTTCTCGTTCAGCGTGCCGGCGATGAACCACGAGCCATGCAGGAAGATTTCGGGCTTGCCGACACCGCCGAACAACGCGACATGCTCGTCGCTCACTTGCGCCCGCTCGAGCCGCCGCGACGCCGCCACCAGCGCGCTCCAGCTCGTTTCGAGAAAGGCGCCGGCAGCGGGCGCTTCGGTCACGGCGACCCGAAGCTGCTCATACAGTTCGCTCGAAGGCGCCGCGTAGAACAGGCTCGCGAGCAGCCCGTAGACCTCGGCGCGGGCGATCTCCTCGCGGTCGTCAGGCAGGCTGAACCGGAGTGCGGAGGCCGCGTCAGACATCGGTGATCCGCACTTCGTTCGGGTTCGTGTGGATGTCGATCACCCGACAGTCGCCGCACATCTTCAGACGCTCGGCACCCGCGCCCTGGAACATCGGATGCGCCCCGAGTTTGGCGACCATCAGCTCGATCGCCTTCAGCGTGCCGAACGGCTTGCTGCAACGCACGCATCGGTACGGCTGCGCCTCGTTCAGCACGCGCAGCTGCTTGCGCGCCTTGCCGCCATCCGCCAGCCACAGGCGCGGTTCCAGCGTGATCGCGCTTTCGGGGCAGGTGCTCGCGCACAGGCCGCATTGCACGCAGTTCTTCTCGATGAAGCGCAGCTGCAGCGCGTCCGGGTTGTCGGCGAGCGCAGCCTCGGGGCAGGCGCCGACGCAGCTCAGGCACATCGTGCAGCGGTCGGCATCGACCGTCAGGCTGCCGAACGGGCTGCCAGCCACCGGCAAGGCAATCGCCTCGGGCGCCGGGCTGGCGTGCAGCAGCAGGTGTTCGATCGCGAGGTCGAGCGTCGCGCGCTTGTCGGCTTGCACCGTGAATGTGGCGGCCTGCCTGACCGTGCGGGCCGGTGCCGCCTGCAGCGCGGCATCGAGAGCGCGCGCGTCAGTCGCCTCGACGATGCACAGGTGCTCGCCGCCGAGCCCCAGGCCGGCCAGGATCGCCTGCGCCACACGCATCTGCTGCGCCACCGCATGGCGGTACTCGGGCGCTTCTTCGTCCGTCATCAGCACCCAGACCTGCGACGCGCCGAACGCGATTGCCGAGAGCCACAGGTCGATGCCGGTCGAGGCGGTGTGCCACACGTCGAGCGGCAGCACGCGCGCCGGCACACCGCGCACGGCCGGGTCGGTGCGCGCAGCGCGGCCGAGTTCGCCGATCAGTCGGCTGCCGGCCTCCCGGCTGTGGATCAGCAGCGCGGCATGATTGCCGCCGGCGCGGTGGTAGGTCGTGAGCAGCGTGCGGATGCGCCGGCCTTGTGCGTCGGGTCGCGGCGTGGCGTAGCTGATCGCGCCACTCGGGCAGACCGTCGTACACGCACCGCAGCCGACGCACAGATGCGGCTCGACGAAGATGCCCGCCGCCGTCGCACCGCCGGCGCGGCCCTTCATCGACGCATCGCTGCGGATCGCCTGCGCCGAACACACCTCGATGCAGGCGGTGCAGCCGATCTGCTCGTTGCGGCTGTGGGCGCAGAGCTTCTGCTTGTACTGGAAGAACGTCGGCTTCTCGAACTCGCCGGTGCTGTCGCGCAGCTGCAGCAGCGCGCTCATCAGTGCCGCGTCGTCGGGCGCGTGGAAGTAGCCCTGCGGCGGTTGATGCAAGGTGATCGACGGCACGTCGTTCAGATCGAGCACCAGGTCGAACGATTCTGTGACGGGCTGCGGCGCGCGCTCGAAATCGATCGCGCCAGCGGCCTCGCAGGCGCGCACGCAATCGCGGTGGCCGGTGCACTTCGCCAGATCGATCTGGTAGCTGAAATCGATCGCGTTCTCCGGGCAGACCTCGATGCAGGCGTTGCAGCGCGTGCACAGGTCGGGATCGATCGGGTTGCTCTGAGTCCAGCTCACGTCGAAGGCACCGAGCCATCCGCGGACGGCCGTCACCGCGCCCGCATGAACCGCCATCGATCGTTGCTGTGGCAGTGTGCCGCCGCCCTGCAGCAGCAGGCTGACCTCGAGCTTGTCGGCCAGCATCGCGGCGGCGCGCGATGCGCGGTCGGCATGGCCGATCACGAGCACGCGACCGTTCGAGGTGTAGCTGACGATGGGCACCGGCTCGGCCTCGGGCAGCTGTGCCAGCGCGATCAGCGCGGCGATCTTCGGTGTCGCCGCCTTCGCGTCCTTCGACCAGCCGCCGGTCTCGCGGATGTTGACGAAGCGGATCGGTCGTTCGGCCACGCCGGCCGCACCCTCGGTCTGCTCGTTGAGTTCGAGAAACAGCCGACTCTCCTGCGTGCAGGCGACGAGCAGGTCGTCGCCGCTCTTGGCGGCGCGCTGGAACGCGCCGGCCTCGCGGCGGCAGAGCAGGGTGTGAACGGTGTGTAGGCCGGCGCCGGCGTCAGGTCCGAGTGCCTTGATCAGGCCCGGGCCGTCCAGCGGCATCGTCTTGTTGCAGTCGCAGATCAGCGTCGTCATCGGAGGGCTTCAGGGGTTCGGCGGCCAGGGCCACCATCACGGGAGCGGTGTCGTTCTTCGCTTCGATCTGCTCTTCTTCGTCGTCGTCGAACAGCCGCAGGAACTTGGACTGGTTCATCTGCCGAAGCATCGCGAGCGGGATCGGGTCGAGCCGGCCGTAGTCGTCGATGTAGGTGTCCAGCCCGTCCATGATGTTGAAGTGCGGGTCGGCGAACAGCTTCTTCATCGCCGCGCGCTTCACGCCTTCATCGACGCCGCAAGCGACGAAGCGCGAGTAATCGGAGTCGCGCGAGAGCAACGCCACGTCGGCGAGGGTCGGCAGGGGTTCGGCCACCGGCTCGGCCACCGCATCAACTTGCAGCGCGGCTGGCGCGACCACGCTCGGCTCGGCGGCCACCGCCGGCAGCTCGGGCGCGGGCTCGACGCCGCTGCGTGCCTGCTCCTTGCGCCGCGCCCAGCGCGACAGGAATCCGCCCGTCTCTTCCGCCATCACCGCCTCTGCTCGGGGGCGAGGAACGACTGCGGCCGGCGCCGCTTCTTCGGCTCGGGCTGGTAGTGCTCGTCGGTGTAGGCCTGCAACCACGCCATCAGATCGGCGGGCAGCGGCACGTTGTCGATGCGCTCCTGCGCGTCGAGCCAGCGGCCGGCTTCGGTGTACGACAGGCTCACCGTCTCGGGCCAGGCGCGCGAAGGGTCTTCATCGTCGATGCGCCACATCACGAACCACACTGGCGCGCCGGACGTGAGGTTGAGATAGTAGCCCTCGGCCTCGTCGCGGAACAACTCGAGCGTGAAGCCCGGATGCAGCGTGCGCTGGAACGTGCCGTCGTCGCGCAGCACGCGCGCCGCGCTGCCGAACGCTTCCTCGTGCGCGACCACGTCGGTCAACCTGAAGCGCCAGGCCTCCCACTCGTTCGGGTTGGCCTCGCGATCCATGACCACCGCCACGCGCACAGCGGGGCGGCTCACGGGCGCCTGATAGGCAGCGGTTTGCATAAGCGTCAGTCTAGACGCAGCCGCACACCCCCGCTGAAGTGACTACCCGACCAACCTACGAGGCGCCGGTGCCGTAGCCGGCACTGGCGCGCGGCGTGCCGCCCGCCAGCACCTGGATCGCGCAGTACTTGAACTCCGGGATCTTGCCGAACGGGTCGAGCGCGGCGTTGGTCATCATGTTCGCGGCCGCTTCGTAGTAGGCGAACGGCACGAACACCGCCCCGCGGGGCGTGCCGTCGTCGCGTCGCACATGCAGCGCCACCTCGCCGCGGCGCGATCGCAAGGTGACCACGTCGCCGGGCTGCAAGCCCATCTCGTCGAGGTCGGCGCCGCAGATCGACGCGGTCGCCATCGGCTCCAGCGCGTCGAGCACGCTGGCGCGGCGCGTCATGCTGCCGGTGTGCCAGTGCTCGAGCTGGCGGCCGGTGATCAGCACGAACGGGTACGCGGCATCGGGCCGCTCGTTGGCCGGGATGATGTCGGCCGGCACGAGCTTGACGCGCCCGTCGGCGGTGTCGAAGCGGTCGTCGAACACGATCGGCCGGCCCGGGTCTTCTGCGCTCAGGCACGGATAGGTCACGCTGCCTTCGCGTTGCAGCCGCTCCCAAGTGATGCCGGCGATCGCGCCGTGCATGGCCTGGCGCATCTCTTCATAGACCGCCGGCGCGCCGGAGTCCTCGCCTTCGTAGTTCCAGTCCAGGCCGAGACGCTGCGCGAGCTGCTGGATGATCCAGAGATCTTGCCGCGCATCGCCGGGCAGGTCGAGCGCGCGCTTGCCCAGCTGCACCATGCGGTCGGTGTTGCTGACCGTGCCGCCCTTCTCGGGCCAGGCGCTGGCGGGCAGCACCACGTCGGCGAGCCAGGCGGTCTCGGTCATGAAGATGTCCTGCACGACCAGGTGTTCGAGCGAGGCCAGCGCATGCCGCGCGTGGTTCAGGTCGGGGTCGCTCATCGCCGGGTTCTCGCCCATGATGTACATGCCGCGCACCTTGTGCGGATCGGTGTCGGGCGCGAGCGCCTTGTGCATGATCTCGACCACGGTGTAGCCGGGCGTCTTGTCGAGCTTGGTGTGCCAGAAATCCTCGAACCACGCGTGCACGCCGGGGTTGTCGACGCGCTGGTAGTTCGGGAACATCATCGGGATCAGCCCGGCGTCGCTCGCACCCTGCACGTTGTTCTGGCCGCGCAGCGGGTGCAGGCCGGAGCCCGGCTTGCCGATCTGGCCGGTGACCGAGACGAGCGCGATCAGGCAGCGCGCGTTGTCGGTGCCGTGCACGTGCTGGCTGATGCCCATGCCCCACAGGATCATCGCGCTCTTCGCGGTGGCGAAGGCGCGTGCGACTTCGCGCAGCGTCTCGGCCGGGATGCCGCAGATCGGCGCCATCGCTTCGGGGCTGTAGCCGCGCACGTTGGCCTTCAGCGCCTCGAAGTTGGCAACTCGGTCGCGCACGAAGGCTTCGTCCACCAGGCCTTCCTCGATCACGGTGTGGATCAGCGCATTCAGCATCGCCACGTCGGTGTCGGCGTTGAATTGCAGCGTGCGCCAGGCCTGGCGTGAGATGTCGGTGCGGCGCGGGTCGGCGAGCACGATCTTCGCGCCACGCTGGGCCGCGTTCTTCATCCAGGTGGCGGCCACCGGGTGGTTGGCGGTCGGGTTGGAGCCGATCACGAAGATCAGCTCGGCATGCTCGACTTCGTTGACCTGGTTGCTGACCGCGCCCGAGCCCACGCCTTCGAGCAGCGCCGCCACGCTCGACGCATGGCACAACCGCGTGCAGTGATCGACGTTGTTGCTGCCGAAGCCGACGCGCACCAGCTTCTGGAACAGGTAGGCCTCTTCGTTGCTGCCTTTGGCCGAGCCGAAGCCGGCGAGCGACTTCGCGCCGTAGGTGTCGCGCAGCCGGCTCAGCGTGCCGCCGGAGAGCGCCAGCGCCTCTTCCCACGTCGCCTCGCGGAACACCGACGACCAGTCGGCCGGGTTCGGTTCGTCGTGCTCGTTCTTCGGCACGCCGGCCTTGCGGATCAGCGGCTTGGTCAGGCGCTGCGGGTGGTTGGCATAGTCGAAGCCGAAGCGGCCTTTGACGCACAGGCGGTCGTGGTTGGCGGGGCCGTCGCGGCCGTCGACGCTGATGATCTGGTTGTCGCGCACGTTGTAGGTCAGCAGGCAGCCGACGCCGCAGAACGGGCAGACCGAATCGACCTTCTTGTCCACCACCTGCGTGCCCACAGACGTCTTGGGCATCAACGCGCCGGTCGGGCAGGCCTGCACGCATTCGCCGCAGGCCACGCAGGTGCTCTCGCCCATCGGGTCGGAAAGGTCGAACACGATCTGATTGTGCGAGCCGCGCATCGCCATCCCGATGACGTCGTTGACCTGCTCTTCGCGGCAGGCGCGCACGCAGCGGTTGCACTGGATGCACGCGTCGAGATTGACCGCCATCGCCGGATGCGACATGTCGGGCGCGGGCTGCTCGCGTCGCAGCGCGCGCAGTTCGGGGCGAACCGTCACGCCTTCGCGCGCGGCCCAGTCGCTCAATTCGCCGTGCGGCAGCTGGCCCTCGGCGTCGGCCCACTTGTGGCCCTCGTCAGGCATGTCGGCAAGCAGCATCTCCAGCACCATGTGCTGGCTCTTCTTCGCGCGCTCGCTGCCGGTTTGCACCACCATCTTGGGCTGCACGTTGCGGCAGCAGCTCGGCGCGAGCGTGCGTTCGCCGCCGACCTCGACCACGCAGGCGCGGCAGTTGCCGTCGGGGCGGTAGCCGTCCTTGAAGCAGAGCGTCGGAATCTCGATGCCTTCACGCCGTGCGACGCTCAGGATGGTCTCGCCGTCGAGGGCGCTGACTTGTTTGCCGTCGAGCGTGAACTCGACGCGTGCGGCCTGCAGCTGGGCCAGTGCAACGGGGGCGTTCATGCGCGTGCTCCGATCTCGTGGGCGAAATGCTTGACGACACTGCGAATCGGGTTCGGCGCGGCCTGCCCGAGCCCGCAGATCGAGGCGTCGATCATCACCTGGCTCAGGTCTTCAAGCGTGGTCTGGTCCCACTGCTGCACGTCCATCAGGCGCGCCGCCTTGTCGGTACCGACTCGGCAGGGCGTGCACTGGCCGCAGCTCTCGTGCGCGAAGAATTTCATCATGTTGAGCGCAGCGTCGCGCGCGCGGTCGCGGTCGCTGAGCACGATCACCGCGGCCGAGCCGATGAAGCAGCCGTGCGGTTGCAAGGTGTCGAAGTCAAGCGGGATGTCGGCCATGCTGGCCGGCAGGATGCCGCCCGACGCGCCGCCCGGCAGGTAGGCGTAGAGCGACTGGCCGTCGGCCATGCCGCCGCAGTATTCATCGACCAGCTCGCGCAGCGTGATGCCGGCCGGTGCGAGCTTGACGCCGGGCCGCTTGACGCGACCGCTGACGCTGAAGCTGCGCAGGCCCTTGCGATCGTGGCGGCCGAACCCGGCGAACCACGCTGCGCCGCGCTCGACGATGTCGCGCACCCAGTACAGCGTCTCGAAGTTGTGCTCCAGCGTCGGCCGGCCGAACAGGCCGACCTGTGCGATGTACGGCGGGCGCAAGCGGGGCTCGCCGCGCTGGCCTTCGATGCTCTGGATCATGGCCGACTCTTCGCCGCAGATGTAGGCGCCGGCGCCACGGCGCAGTTCGATGTGCGGCAGCTTGAAGGTGGCGCTGCGCTGCAACTTGGCGAGCTCGGCGGTCAGCAGCTCGCGGCAGCCGTGGTACTCATCGCGCAGGTAGACGTAGACCGCGTCGATGCCGACGACCGATGCCGCGATCAGCAGGCCTTCGAGAAACCGGTGCGGGTCGCGTTCGAGGTAGGTGCGGTCCTTGAAGGTGCCGGGCTCGCCCTCGTCGATGTTGACGGCCATCAGGCGCGGTGCCGGTTGCTCGCGCACGATGCGCCACTTGCGGCCAGCCGGAAAGCCCGCGCCGCCGAGGCCGCGCAGGCCGGAGTCCTCGAGCGCCTTGATCAGGTCATCGCCGGCGCGCTTGCCGTTGATGACTTCGGCCGCGAGCGCGTAGCCGCCGGCCGCACAGTAGCTCGCGTAGTCGACGCAGGCCGGCGTCGCATCGGCCTCGCGCTCGCTGACGCCGCGTTCGGCGAGTGTCGCAGGCGTGAACGTCGAGCCTCCTGACGCTGCGGGATGACGCGTCTGCTTGCCCTGTACCGCGGCGACCACCGCTGCCGCATCGGCGCGCAGCACCGGGAACTGGTGCACGACCGCCACCGGCGCCTGCTCGCAGCGGCCGACGCACGGCGCCGCGATCACGTTCACCTCCTTGCCCAGCAGCGCCGGCAAGCGCTTCAGCAGGTCTTGCGCACCGGCCATTTCGCAGCTCAGACCATCGCAGACGCGCACTGTCAGCGCCGAGGCCTCTTCGCCCTCGCGCAGCACCTCGAAGTGGTGATAGAAGGTCGCGACCTCGAAGACCTCGGCCATCGACACGTTGGTCTCGCGCGCCAGCGCGACGAGGTGGCGCTCGTGCAGGCCGAGGTAGTGGTCGTTGATCAGGTGCAGGTGCTCGATCAGGCGGTCGCGGGCCCAGCCGGTCGTGGGTTTGTCGCCGAGCAGCGCACGCACCTCCTTGAGCGAGGCGTCATCGGCTTGGCGGCCCTTGAGGCGGCTTTTGCGCTTGATGCGCTGGCGCATGTCATCGGTGCTGAACGAAGCCACCACGGGCGCGACGATCAACGAAGGAGTTTGTTGTGTGGTCATGGTCCGGACTATGAATCGGCACGCACCGTCGCGTCCAATTGAATCAGGAAACGAAACGATTCGCCGGGCGAATGACAGGTCGGGCAAACCCTTGGCGGGTGGGAGTTGAGGTTCAGGCCGTCATCAGACCGCCCTGCAAGGCGGCGTGGCGCAACCAGGCGCCGTCGTTGGCCAGCGTGAGCGCCGCCTCCAGCGCACGCGAGGGCCGCGTGCCGGCCGTGACCATGAAGCCGATCGGTGTGCGCACCTCGGGCTCGCGCAGCGGCAGTGCTTCGAGCCCGGTGCGGCCGCGCACCAGCGACATCAGCGCGCCCGGCAGCACCGCGCACACTTCGCCGTCGAGCACGCTGAGCACGGCGGTGACGATGGAGTTGGTCTCGATCGCCGGCGTGACCTCGAAGCCCGCCTGCCGAAACGCCGCATCGACGATGCTGCGGTTGTGCATCTCGGGCGTCAGCAGGCACAGCGGCAGCGCGGCCGCCTCGCGCCAGCTCAGCACCGCGCCGAGCCGCAACGGCGCACCCGCGCCCACGGCCGCACGCCGCAGCAGGAAATACTGCTCCTCGTATTGAGGCACCGCGGTGAACTTGCTGCCGCGTTCGGTGTAGCCCAGGCCGATGTCAAGCGACAGGCTCTCGAGGCCGGTCTCGATCTCCGGCGAGCTGAGCGAGCGCACGACCGGCTTCACGCCGCCATAGCGCGCTTGCAGCTGCGACGCGAAGCGTGCCGCGACCGGAATCGCCGTCGGCACGGCGCCGATCGTCAGCGCGCCGCGCGGCGCGCCGACGCTGCTGTGCAGGTCCTGGCGCAGGAGCTCCTGCTCGCGCAGCAGGCGATTGGCGCTTGCCAGCACGCGCTCGCCTTCAGGCGTCAGACCCTCGTAACTGCGGCCGCGGCGCACGATGGCCACATCGAGCTCGGCCTCGAGCGCACGCAGCGCGTTCGACAGCGCCGGCTGCGTGATGTGGCACGCGCTGGCGGCACGGCCGAAGTGCCGGTGCTGCTCCAGCGCGACGAGGTAGCGCATCGCATCGAGCAGATTCATGGCATGCGGCGCGCTCTCGGAGACGCGCCGCCTCCGGCGATCAGTTGAAGAACTTCGCCGCGCTGATCAGGGTCTTGTAGACACCCCACGCGAGTGGGATGCCGACCGCTGCCCAGGCCAGCCCGACCATCGCCGGCGACGTCACGCCGCCGGTGCCCGGGCCGCTGCCAACCTCCGCAGCCACGGCACGGTCGTGGGCGAGGCGCTTCTCGTCGGCCAGCTCGGCGTCGGTCATGAACCATTTGTCGGCCAGCGGCCGGATCAGCAGGTTGCAGATCAGTCCGATCACCAGCATGCCGACGAGGATGTACATGGTCTGGTTGTAGACCTGCTCGCGCGGAACACCGATGCCGAGCTGGTACTCGCGCATGTAGTTCACGACGACCGGCCCGAGGATGCCAGCGGTCGCCCACGCGGTGAGCAGCCGGCCATGGATCGCGCCGACCATCTGCGTGCCGAACAGGTCACCCAGGTACGCCGGCACGGTCGCGAAGCCGCCGCCGTACATGCTCAGGATGATGCAGGCCGCGGCCACGAACAGCAGCTTGGAGCCGGCCATCGCGCTGCCCGGAATGCTCGCGTACATGATGCCGCCGAGCACGAAGAAGATCGTGTACGTCAGCTTGCGGCCGAGCTTGTCGGAGAGGCTGGCCCAGAAGAAGCG
>JBDUAG010000075.1:0-11045 GCA_040004785.1 Burkholderiales bacterium
AAACCCGCATGAATGCTGGGTTACGGCCGGGTCAGCGGGTCAAAGTTCGGTCTAGAACAACTCGACGTCGCTGACGTCGGCGGCACTTTCCAGGTCGCCGCTGGCCAGCAGCGCCTCGTGATGGCGGATCTGGTTGCGACCATGCGCCTTGGCGTAGTAGACCGCCTTGTCCGCGCGCTCGAACGCGCCGCTGGGCGTGTCGCCCAGCGTGACCTGCGTGAAGCCGACGCTGACCGTCACGCGCACGACCTGCGGAAACGCGTAGCGTTCGGTGTTGGCGCGCAGACGCTCGAACGCAAGCGCCGCCGACTCGGGACCGCCGCAGCGCATCAGGGCGACGAACTCCTCGCCGCCGAAGCGATAGAGCCGATCACGTGCGCGCAGACTGTCGCGCATCAGGCGGGAGAGCAGCAACAACACCTCGTCGCCGATCAGGTGGCCGTAGTTGTCGTTGACAAGCTTGAAGTGATCGATGTCGATCACCCCGAGCCAGTAGCTGCAGGCGTCACCGATCGCGCGTCGTCCATCGACGTCGTCGGACTGCGACATGCCGGGCTCGGCCGATGCCTTGAGGAAGCTCTCGTCGAAGGTCTTGCGATTCAGCAGGCCGGTCAGCGTATCGCGCTCGCTGTAGTCGAGAAGGCCCTGAAAATTCCGGAAGATGCGCAGCACGCTGGCGACCATGCGCTGCTGCTGCGCGTCGAGGCCGCTGTCGGTCTCGATCTCGAGCACGCCGATCACCTCTCGGTCGGTCGCCACCGGAAAGAAGGTCCGGTGCGTCTCGCCCCGCACCTCGACCATGCGTTCGTCGCGCAGGGCCGCGAGGCGGAGCGGGTGCTCGGACAGCCGCGGCAGGTCTTCGAGGTCGGACCACGCGGGGTCGGCCTGCGCGACCGCTTCGCCATCCACCAGACGCGCCCGCGTCAGCCAGCGCTCCTGGCCGGCGTCGCCGACACTGCGGTAAATTGACACGGCACGCGTGTTCAGCATGTCGCGCAGCGCGCCGACCAGCGTCACATCGAGGACGTCCCGATCGCGGTGACCGGTCAGTTCGGCAAGGTGGTCTACGAGTTCGGACACGGCATGGTTCGCTGATCGATGCAGGAGATTCGTCGCTCGCGCGCCTGTCCCGGCTCCGAAGCTACGCCAACGCCTTCGATGAGGTATAGCGGCCGATCAGTGCCAGCAGGTCCTCTTCGGAGTAGGGCTTGCCGAGGTAGTGGTCGACGCCGAGCTGGGCCGCGTACTCGCGGTGCTTTTGCGCGATGCGCGAGGTGATCATGATCACCGGCAGATCGCGCAGCCGCGCATCGGCGCGCATGTTGCGCACCAGATCGAAGCCGTCCATGCGTGGCATCTCGATGTCCGACAGCACGATCGCCGGCACGCCTTCGGCAAGGCGCTCCAGCGCATCGAGGCCGTCCTTCGCGAGCACGACGCGGTAGCCTTCGCGCAGCAGCAGGCGCTGCGTCACGCGGCGCACCGTCAGCGAGTCATCGACGACCATCACCAGCGGTGGCTCGGGCGCCTGCTCGGTGCCCATCGAGGGCTGCGCGGTGCGCGCGTCGGGCGAGTGCATGGCCGCCTGCGTCGCCGCGCGCGCGGCGTCACCGTACAAGGTGGCCAGCGCCACCGGGTTGTAGATCAGCGCGACCTCACCCGAAGCCAGCAACGTGATGCCCGCCAGACCCGGCAACCGTGACAGCTGCGGCCCGAGATGCTTGACGACCACTTCCTGGTTGCCCAGCACTTCATCGACGTGCAGCGCGATGCGCTGCTGCGCGCTGCGGATCACGACGATGGCGCGTGTCCGCGCCGCGCTCTCGGCCGGCCGCGCGCTGATCTGCAGCAGCGAGCCGAGCCAGAAGAACTGCAGCGGCCGGTCGCCCACCGTGTACGAGGCCGAGGCGTAGGCCGCGTCGATCTCGGCCGGCGACGCGCGCCGCACGACCTCGACCAGCGTCGAAGGCACCGCCACGTGGGTCTCGCCGCAACGCAGCATCACGACCTGCGTGACGGCCGTGGTCAGCGGCAGGATCAGCTTGAACGACGTGCCCTGGCCGGCCGCCGTCGCGGTTTCGACACGGCCACCCATCGCGTTGACCTCGGAGCGCACCACGTCCATGCCGACGCCGCGGCCAGAGAGCTCGGTGATTTCATCCGCGGTCGAGAAGCCGGGCGCGAAGATCAGGTTCGCGAGATCGGCGTCGGTCGGTTGGCTGTCGTGCCCGATCAGGCCGAGCGCTTCGCCCTTGGCGCGGATGCGCGGCAGGTTCAGGCCGGCACCGTCGTCGCGGAACTCGACGCCAACTTCGTTCGCCTCCTGCGAGAGCGCGACGATGATGGACCCGCTGGCGTCCTTGCCCGCCGCCTTGCGCGCTTCCGGCAGTTCGATGCCGTGGCTGACGCAGTTGCGCAGCAGGTGCTCGAACGCGCCGGTCATGCGGTCGAGCACGCCGCGGTCGACCTCGATCGAGCCGCCGACGATGTCGAGCCGCACCGACTTGCCGGTTTCCTTCGCGGCTTGGCGCACGACGCGGTAGAGGCGGTCCGACAGGCCCTCGAACTCGACCATGCGGGTGCGCAGCAGGTCGTCCTGCAGGTCGCGCGTCAGGCGCGCCTGGGCGACCAGCTCGTCCTCGGTCGTCTCGAGCGATCGCTGCAGCGTGCGCTGCACGGTGGCGACGTCGTTGACCGACTCGGCCATCATCCGCGTCAGCTCCTGGAAGCGCGTGAAGCGATCGAATTCGAGCGGGTCGAAGGTTTGCGACGCGGCCTTCGCGGCCTCGAGCCGCGAGCTCATCTGGACCTCGCCGTGGAACTCGATGTCGCGCAGCTGGGCGCGCAGGCGCTCCAGGTTTTCGGTCAGGTCGCCGAGCGAATTCTTGATCTGCGACACGCCGGTCTCGATGCGCGAGCGCGTGATGCTGACCTCGCCGGCCTGGTTCACGAGCCGGTCGAGCAGCGGCGCACGCACGCGCACCGCCGATTGCGTGGCCTGCGCGCGGTCGGCCGGCTTGCGCACGGCAGCGCCATCGTTCGCTGCGAAGCGCGACCAGTCGATCTCGCCCAGCGGCCCAGCCGGCTCCGGCTCTGCTGCGGCCACCTCGGCCGGCAACGCGCCGTGCCCGGAGGCCACCGCGTCCAGCGGCAAGGCCGCCGATTCGGGTGCTTCGGGCGGCGCCGATTCGAGCAGCACCGCCAGATCCGGCACGGTGGCCGGCGGCGCGACAGCGACAGGAGCGGAAGGGACCACGAGGGCGGCCACCGCCGGGGCGGGCGCGGCCGGCTCCGGCGCGCCACCTGCGCGCAGCACGTCGAGCGTGTGCGCGAGCGCGTCGCCGTGCGCCTGCAACGCCTCGACATCCGCGGCCTGGACCGGCGGCTCGGCGAGCAGGCGTTCGATGCGGGTTTCGAGCCGGTGCGCCATCTCGCCCAGGCGCATCGCGCCGGCGAGTCGCGCGCCGCCCTTGAGTGTGTGCAGGGTGCGCATGCACGCGGCGGGGTGGGCTGCTTCGCCCGGCTTCCTGGCCCAGTCGCGCAGGCGACCGGTGAGTTGCGGCAGCAGTTCGCCAGCCTCTTCCTCGAAGATCGGGAACAGGTCGGCATCGACCGCGTCGACCGCATCGATGGCTTCATCGGCATCCACGAGGCCGTGGCTGGCCGGCGGAGCACGATGCAGCTCGACGGGCGCGTCGCCGAGCGGTTTGAGCTCGGCCAGGCCGAGCGGGTCGAAGCGTGCTTCGGGGACCGCGTAGGTGGAATCGAGGACCGCTTGCGGCTCGAACTCGGCCTGTGCAAGCGGCACGGGCGCGGTGTCGAAGACCGGCTCGGTCATCGTTTCGCGGAACACGGCGATATTCTGTGTCTCGTCGGGCACAGGGGCAGCCTGCAAGCTGCTGGGCTCGGAGATCGGCGGCAGCTCGGCCGCGGCCGCAGCCGCTTCGAGCCGGCGCAGCGAGCTGAATTCGTGCTCGGTCAAACGCTCCATCAGTTCGGGCGACGGCTCCTTCAGGAAGCCGGCCGCGAACTGGTGCAAGAGGCGGCGGATTTCTTCCGCGGCATCGACGAACAAGCGCGCCTCCTCGGGCGTGCCGTGACCGATCGCCAGCGAGCGTGTCTGCGCGTGCTCCAGCGAGCGCGCGAGCTGCGACAAGTCGGTGAAACCGACGGTCGCGGAGCTGCCGGCAAGCGAGTGCGCGAGCGCGATCGGGGTCTCGCCGATCGGCCGGTGCAGCTCCATCGCCCACTCGGCCACTTCGGTGGTCAGGCGGCGCGACAGCTCGTCGGCCTCGTTGAGGTAGATGTTGAACAGCGGGATGCCGATGCGCAGCGGGCCGACCAGCTTGACGTGCTCACCGGCATCGGCGGCCTCAGCCTCGGCCGCAGCCAGCTCGGTGGCGGGTGCGAGCTCGGGCTCGGGCTCGGGCTCGAGCTCGGCCTCGGGCATCTCCAACGGCAGGTCCATCGCCGCTTCCACCGCGGGCGGCTCGGGCGCAGCGACCCCCGGGACGACTTCACCGAAGTCGAATTCGAGGTCGAGGTCGATCGCGTCGTCACCGGCCGGCTCGATGACTTCGGCCAACGGCAGCGGCTCAGTGGGCGGCGAGTCGAGGTCGAACGGGTCGTGCAGCGCGGCTGCCGTCATGTCGAGCGGCGCATGATCGCTGACGATGCCACTCTTCGACGCCACCGCGTCGAGATCGGCCAGGTCGAATTCGAACGACAGTTCCGGGAGCGCCTCCGGCTGGGGAGCAACCGGTTCGGAGGCCAGAGGCGCGGCGTTCAAATCGAGGTCGGCGGCGCTCGGCAGATCGACCGGCAGGCCCAACGGCAACGGCGTCGCCGTCGACGCCGGTTCGGCCACGGCCGTCGGCTCGCTGAGGCGCTGCGCGGCGGCGATCACGGTCGCGGAGTCGTGCGAACCTCTGCGCTTGGCACTGATGGCCTCGACCCAGCCCGCGAGGTAGTCCAGGCACCAGGCGGTGAATTCCAACAGCGACGCGGGCGCGCCGCGCTGATCGGCCAGATGCGTGTTGTACAGCTGTTCGCAGGCCCAGGCGGCTTCGCCGAAATCCTTCAGCCCGACCATGCGCGAGCTGCCCTTGAGGGTGTGGAAGGCGCGCCGCAGCGTCGTCATCGAGGCCAGATCGTCAGGCGCACTCTCGAGCTCGGCGCATGCAGCCGAGGCCGTGGCCAGCACCTCAGTGGCTTCCTCGAGAAAGATCTCGCGCATCTCGTCGTCTTGCGCCAGCTGGGCGCTACTGGTCGATGCCGCGAAGTCGAGCGTCATCGGCGCACTGATGTGGTCGGCGGCGGTCGTGCGCGTCACGGCCGTGCGCTCGAACACCGGCTCCAAACCGACCGGGTCGGACGCGGTCGAGACGAAATCGACCAATGCTTCTGACAGCTCGCCCCGCGCCTGAGCCTGGCCCGCCGGGCCGTCGGCCTGGTGCAGCGCCTCCTGCGCCTTGTGGACCGTCGCGGCGAGTGCAGGCTGGTCGGCGGCCTGGGCTTCCTGGGCAAGGCGTTCGAGATCGCGCGAGACGTCGGCGACGGGCACGTCCTCGCGCACCGAACTGAAGGCCAGCATCTGGGCCTGTTCGATCAGGCGCAACTCGACCGGTGCGGCCGCGGCCGACACGGCCACGATGGCGGGCGCACGCGCGTCGCCGCTGCGGCCCATCACCGGGTTCAGCGTACCGGTCGCCGCGTCGAACGCGAACAGCGACTTGGCCATCTGCGGCTGCACGCTGAGCATGTCGATCAAAAAGCCGAGTGCGCCGAGGTTCCCGGCCAGTCGATCGAACACGCCGGCCTGCATGACGCGTTGCGGATCGACCTCGGTCGAAGCCAGGCCGTCGACCTCGTCCCGCATGCGCAGCAGCACCGCACAGGCTTGGTCCATGCCCAGCACGGAAAGGACACCGCGCATCGCGGAGAGCTGATTCGGCACCGGGATCAGCACCTCGCGTTCGCTCGGCTTGCGGAAATACTGGTCGATCAGCTTCTCGGATTCGGACAGGCTCGCGCGCAACTCCTGCACCACACTGCCCATGGTCTGGCGGTCGGAGACGCGGCGGTACAGCTCCTCCATCCAGTGTTCGAGCGGGTCGGGCGCACGGCCGGAGCGCACCCAGGCGAGGCGCTCGGCGAGGCGCTGGACGCGCCCGGCCTGATCCGGGTGATCGAAATCGGCATCTTCGAGCGCAGCTTCGACGTACAGCAGGCTGGTCGCGACCTCCATCGCCAGCGGCGCGGGCGGCGCGGCGTTGCCGTTCTGGGTCTGCGCGATGGCTTGCTGAAGCTCGCCGGCAAAGGCGTCGCCATGCGGAAACAGCTTCTTGATCGATTCGCCCACCAGCGCGAACTGCTCGGAAAGCCCGGTCATGCGGTGCATCTCGCCGCCAGCAACACCGGACCACGAATCCTTCGCCGCGGTGACGCGCTTGCGCGCCTGGGCAATCACCGCCGGATCGAAACGGCCAAGCACGCTCATCGAATAATCGACCGGCACGTTCGCCACCAGCCCGTAGGCTTGGCGCACCGCCGTGAGCCGCGGTGCATCGCGGCCATCGGCCGGCGCGGCGCTTTGGGCGCAGAAGAACAGCAGGTCTTGCGCGAGCCGCTCCGAGACCTCGGTCTCGCCGCGCTCCAGGATGCGGAACTGCGCCAGCAGGCGCGAGGCCACGCGCTTGCTGAACACATCGAAGCCGAGCAGGCCGTGAGCCTGTGCCTCGAACACGCCAGCGGCGAGCTTCCAGAGCGTGGCGACATGGCTTTCGGAGGCGCCCGCGCCCAGACCGGCAGTGAGCTCGCTCATGCGCGCGGCCACCGGGAGCGGGTCGGCCCCGCGCATCAGCGGCAAGAGTTGGGCTTCGAGTGCGGCCTGCGTCGCGGGGTCGTGCGCGCGCGGCGTGGCCGTCGGGTCGGTTGGCAGGTCTCGCCATTGCCAGTCGCTGACCCACAGGTCCGCCGGGTGGACGCGATCGGCGCCGACCGATTCCTGGACCGCGCGGTACTGCGGGAACAACGACAGTGTCGACACCGGTTTGCTCGCCAGCAGTCGCGTCAGGTAGTCGAGCAGCGCGAACGACGCGCGCTCCAGGTCATCGACGACCAGCGTGGTCAACTTGTGTGGCTTCGAGACGAAGCGCTGTACCGCCGCCTCGCTGGCGCGCAGCACCATCGCCGCGGCCGGTTGGCCGACCAGCTCGAGGGCGCCCACACCCTGGTGAATCTGCGAGCGCGCGTTGCGCAGCACGACCGGGTCCACCGCATCCACGTCCGAGCCGGTCAGCGACTCGGTCTCCTTGACGAACCGGCGCAAGGCCTTGTGCGCCGCTTCGAGCGAACGCCGCAATTCGTCATGCACCCACGCCAGGGCGCTGAGATCGTCACTGCTTTGGTTCATGGACGTGTTCATCGGAAATCACTCGATCTTGAATCGCGCCACCGACTGCTTCAGCTCTTCCGCCGTGCGGGACAGCTCGCGCACCATCTGCGCGGTCGAGCGCGTGCCTTCGCCGGTCTGCTCGGTCACCGCAAAAATGTGCTGGATGTTGGCCGCCACCACATTCGCCGACTCCGCTTCGCTGAGCGCCTGGTTCGAGATCTGCGCGATCAGCTCGGCGAGCTGGCGCGACACGCGGTCGATTTCGCCCAGCGCGGTACCGGCCGCGTCGGAGAGTCGCGTTCCCTCGACCACGCCCTGCGTGCTGCGCTCCATCGCGCCGACCGCGTCCTGGGTGTCGGTCTGAATCGTCTTCACGAGTGCCGCGATCTGGCGCGTCGCGTCGCCGGAGCGTTCCGCGAGGCGCTGCACTTCTTCCGCGACCACCGAGAAGCCGCGACCCGCCTCGCCGGCGGAGGCCGCCTGAATAGCGGCGTTCAGCGCGAGTACGTTCGTCTGTTCGGTAATGTCGGAAATCAGCTCGGTGATTTCACCGATCTCCTGTGACGACTCGCCAAGCCGCTTGATGCGCTTCGAGGTTTCCTGAATCTGGTCGCGGATCGAGTTCATGCCACCGATCGTGTTCTGCACCGCACGCAAGCCCGACTCCGCCGCGACCAGCGACTGGCGCGCCACTGCAGCGGTCTCCTGCGCCTGTCCCGACACGTCGTTGATTCGACCCGCCATCTGCAGGACCGACTCGCCGGTGTCGCGAATCTCGCGCAATTGCTCGGAGGAGGCCGCGAGCAGTTCGGTGGACGTAGCCTCGACCTGCTGCGTCGTGTCGGTCACCCGGCCGGCGGTGCCCTGCACCTGCGACACCAGCGTGCGCAACTCTTCCACGGTGTAGTTCACCGAGTCGGCGATCGCGCCGGTGATGTCCTCGGTCACGGTCGCCTGCTGCGTCAAATCGCCTTCGGCCACCGCCTGCAGCTCGTTCATCAGCCGCAAGATCGCGGCCTGGTTCGCGTCGTTGACGCGCTTGGATTCCTGCTGTTCGCGCTCCGCGCTCACACGCTGGCCTTCGGCAGCCTCGGCGCGGTCGGTTTGGTCACGCACATACAGGCGTACCAGCCCGAAGCCGCCCATCAGCATCACCAGCGCCGACGAGACCAACAGAATCAGGCTCAGGCCGCTGAAACCGGTGGCGGCGCCGAGGCGCTCCTGAACCACCTCCAGCCCTTTGCGCAGCAGTTCGCTGTCCGCAATGATGCTGGCCTGCGCTTCGCGCGCCGCCACCAGCCCTTGAAGGTTGCCCAGGATCGCGCCAGCCTGGGTGCGCGTCTCTTCGTATTGCTTCATCAGCGCGACCAGACGCTCCCTGGTCTGCGGGTCGCGGGTCGCCGGCAGGCGCAGGTCGGCGTTGCCGTCGGTCAGGCCCTGGGCGATCTCGCGGAACGAGTTCAGGTCCTTGCCGAGCAGGAACACTGCCTCGGGGCTCACCCCTTCCATCGTCGTCAGGAACTCGTTCGCCGACTTGCCGATGCGCTGCGTCAGCATGACCAGCTGGCCGACGGCCGAGAGTTCAGCCGGGGAGGCGTCTTGTTGGAGCTTCAGCGATGACACCGTTTCGGCGGTCTCGAGCAACTCCGACGACTGGCGGTTGATCGCGCGCAGCGCCTTGCCGACCTCCGTCAGCACCTTCTGCTGGCCCAACACGGTGGTGGCGTTCTTCTCGGCGCGATCGACGAGCGGCAGCATCGGCTCGATCGAGTCCTGCACGCTGGACGGCGCGGCCGCGACAACGCCCTCGCCGGTGCGCAGGCTGCGAACGTTCTTGGCCAGCACGTCGGCGCTTTCCTTGACCTCGGGGAACGCGGCGGGGCTGCCCACCAGCGCCTGCGAGACCGACTTCGCCAGACGCTGCGACTGCATCAGCGCCTGACCACTGGCGCCGACCTGGGCCGACCCGCGGTTGGCCGCCACCAGCGACACGAAGGTCATTACGATCAGCCCGAGCAGGCCGACGATGGCCATGCCGATCAGGATGCGCTGCTGATCTGCGACGGGCCGGTTGCCGATCAACGGCAGGCCGCTGCCGGCCATCGCAGACGCGCGGCCGCTGTCCTGCATGCGGGTCTCGGAGAAGTCGGCCATCTCCGAGGGCGCCGCCTCGGTGATGATGGATGTGTCGTGATCGGCCGGCTGCTGCTGCGTTGGCACGGCGTCATAGGAGGTGCCGCCGGTCAAGTCGGTGGCCGCATGCACGCCTGGCGCGTGGCCGGCGTGCAGTTCTTCGAATGTCGGCACCGCGACCGCGGCGTCGCCCAACAGCGGCGCCTCGTCTTTCTGGCCCCAACCTTTGAACTTGTTCAGGATGCTCATATCGCCCTCTTGCTTACTTTTCTTGCTGGGCGGACGCCGGCGGCGCTCAGCCCACGATCTTCAGAAATACCTCGTCGCCGGCCAGCGCCGACAGCACCAGTTCCTGCCACAACCGACCCGACGCGTCGCGCAGGCGCGCACCGACGAACGCCGGCCGGAGCACGCCGTCGGCGGGCTCGGGCGTCAGATCCTCGTCGCTGCGCAGGCCCGACAGCTTGTCCACCAGCAGCACGCAGTTGATGTCGAGCGACTGGTTGAAACCCACCAGTCGCGATTGGTCGCGGCCCGCCTCGGTCGCCTTCACGCCGAGAAAGCCGGCCAGATCAACCACGCCGTGCAGGTGACCGCGCAGGTTCGCCACACCCAGGAACCAGCGGTGGCTGTACGGGACGGCCAGCACCGGCGCCAACGCGAAAATCTCGCCGGCTTCGCGCAACGGCAACAGGAAACCCCGGCCGCCGCACTCGACCGCCAGCCACGATTGGCCACGCACCTGCGTGCGCGCCGCCTGCAGCCGCTCGGCCAGCCGGGTTTGCAGTTCGCGCAGTGCTTGCTTGTTGGCCATTCAGCCGCCGTCGGGCCGCCCGGAGGCGGCTGAGCCCCCGCGGGGAGCAGTGAACGAAGTGAGCATGGGGGTCGTCATGTCTTCAGTCGAACGCGTGGATCTTCGCGACGAGTTCGTCGGCGTTGACCGGCTTGACGATGTAGTCACGCGCGCCCTGGCGCATGCCCCAGACCTTGTCGGTCTCCTGGTTCTTGCTGGTGCACATGATGACCGGCACGTTCGCGAAGCGCGGGTCCCGGGTGATGGCACGGGTCAGCTGAAAGCCGTTCTGCCCGGGCATCACCACGTCCATCAGGATCAGGTCGGGTGTTTCCTCGCCGAGCCGGCGCATCGCGTCCTCGCCATTCTCGGCGGTGCGCACCGCATAGCCACGCTTGCCCAGCAGATCGGACAGGTAGTGCAGTTCGGTCTTCGAATCGTCGACCAGCAGGATTTTTCGGATCGTCATGGGTTGTGTCCTTCAGCGCACGGCGCGAACAAGTCAGAGCGCGCGCCGGTGCTGCTCCACCGCTTGCAGCAACTGGTCTTTTGTGAATGGCTTGGTCAGGTAGGCCTCGGAGCCGACCATGCGGCCGCGCGCCTTGTCAAAAAGCCCGTCCTTGGAGGAGAGCATGATCACCGGCACGCCCGCAAACTTGGCGTTGCGTTTGATGATCGCGCAGGTCTGGTAACCGTCGAGCCGCGGCATCAGGATGTCGCAGA
>JBDUAG010000553.1:0-3257 GCA_040004785.1 Burkholderiales bacterium
CCTCCTAAAACACCACCATACTCAACCGCCTCCGATACGAATCCACCACCGGATCCGAGGTGGCGACCACCTGCTTTCCTGCCAGTTCCAGCGCGCCTTTGACGACCGAGGGCTCATTTTCCGTGGCCCGCCGCGGTGTTCGCATGACCTCCAGCACGGCGACATACGTCTTGCGCGCCAGACCGTCGTGCCACGTCTTGTCTCGCATCAAGATTTCAAGCAGTTCGTCCATGGCCTGCGTGAAGCGCTGGGCGGCGAAATGGTGTTGAGCCAGCGCGAAGCGTGCCTCGAAGTCGCGTTTGTCCACCGCCAACGCGGCTTCGAGATCTGCGACTGATCGAGCGCCGGTCGAGGCTTCGCAGGCTGCCAACCAGTGTCCGCAGGCCGCGATGCCCTGATCTTGCACCACCCGGGATGCGACGGGTTCGTAGGCCCGCCGTGCCTCGTCGATCCGACCTGCCGTGAGCAGCGCGCGCAGGTAGCCGCCGCGCGCCGCGTCGTCGGCCGGATTGGTTGCGACGGCTTCCTGCATCTTCTCGAGCGCACGATCGACATCGCCGTCCTCGAGCAAGGCCTCGGCTTCCTCGACCTCCTCCTCGGCGGCGAGTTGCTCAGCGCTCGCCACGTGCTTGTCGAGGAAGGTGCGCACCTCGGCCTCGGGCACGGCGCCGACGAAGCCGTCGACCGGCTGCCCGCCTTTGAACAGCACACAGAACGGGATGCTGCGCACGCCGAACATCTTCGAGAGCTGACCGGCAATTTCGGGCTGCTCGTCCGAATTGAGCTTGGCAAGCACGAAGCGCCCGCCGTACGAGGTCTCGAGTTTCTCGAGGACCGGGCCGAGCGCCTTGCAGGGCCCGCACCACGGGGCCCAGATGTCGAGCAGCACCGGCTGCTGCATCGAGGCGGTGATGAGATCGGTTTCGAAGTTCTGAAGCGTGATGTCCAGCATGGGCGGGTCCGTGTGAGGCCTGGGGCGGCGCGTGCCACCTACAATTGAAGGTTCTTCAGCACCTTGGAGCGAGCCTTGAGCAGCGCCCCTGTGGTGGTCGGCGTTGTGATGGGCTCCAGCAGTGACTGGGACACCCTGCGCGCGGCCACCGACATTCTCTCCGAGTTCGGCATCCCCTTCGAGGCACGCGTCGTCTCGGCGCACCGCATGCCCGACGACATGTTTGCCTATGCCGAGGCGGCAGCCCCGCGTGGCCTGAAGGCGATCATCGCCGGCGCCGGCGGTGCGGCGCACCTGCCGGGCATGCTCGCGGCGAAGACGACCGTGCCGGTGCTGGGCGTGCCGGTCGCGAGCCGGCATCTTCAAGGCGTCGACTCGTTGCATTCGATCGTGCAGATGCCCAAGGGAATCCCGGTGGCCACGTTCGCGATTGGTGTCGCCGGGGCGGCGAATGCCGCGCTGTTCGTGGTGGCGATGCTGGCCAACGAGGATGCCGCACTGCGCGCCCGGCTCGATGCCTTCCGCGCCCGCCAGACCGAGGTGGCGCGCGCGATGAGCGCCGATCTGAAATGAAGTCGACGTTCATCGCGCCCGGTGCCACTCTGGGCGTCATGGGCGGTGGCCAGCTCGCCCGCATGTTCGCGCATGCCGCGCAGCAGATGGGTTACGCCACCGCGGTGCTCGACGCCGATCCAGAAAGCCCCGCGGGCCTGATCGCGCACCACCACATCCGCACCGGCTACCTGGATGCGCAAGGCTTGGCGCAACTTGGTGACTTGAGCGCCGCGGTGACCACCGAGTTCGAGAACGTGCCAGCCGGTGCACTCGCTGCGCTGGCCGAGCGCCGTCCAGTTGCGCCGGGCGCGGCCGCCGTGGCGATCTGCCAGGACCGCGCGGCCGAGAAGGCCCACTTCGGCCGCAGCGGAGTGGCCTGCGCACCGCATGCAGTGATCGAGTCGGTCGGACAACTCGTGTCGGTGCGTGGCGACTTGTTGCCCGGCATCCTGAAGACCGCGCGACTGGGCTACGACGGCAAGGGTCAGATCCGGGTCGAGAGCCGCGCCGAGCTGGCGTCGGGCTGGGCCGCGCTCGGCAGCGTCACCTGCATGCTCGAGAAGATGCTGCCGTTGGCGCACGAGATCAGCGTGATCGTCGCGCGCGGTGCCGACGGCGTGATCGTGAACCTGCCGGTGCAGCAGAACCTGCACCGCGACGGCATCCTTGCCGTCACGCAGGTGCCGGCGCCCGATGTGCCGGCCGACATTCAGCGGCGGGCGGTCGAGAGCGCGCGCCAGATTGCTGTCGAACTCGGCTATGTCGGCGTGCTGTGCGTCGAATTCTTCGTGCTGGCCGATGGTTCGCTGGTGGCCAACGAAATGGCGCCGCGGCCACACAACTCCGGCCACTACAGCATCGACGGCTGCGACGTGTCGCAATTCGATCTGCAGGTGCGCACGATGGCCGGGGCGCCGCTCGTCGCGCCGCGTCTGCATTCGGCCTGCGTGATGCTGAACCTGCTCGGCGACCTGTGGCCGGAAGACGGCGAGCCCGACTGGGCCGCAGTGCTCGCGCTGCCTGGCGTGCATCTGCATCTCTACGGCAAGGCCGAGTCGCGCCCTGGACGCAAGATGGGCCACCTGACCGTGACGGCCGCCACCGCGAGCCAGGCCGGCGACACGGCCCGCGCCGCGGCCGCGTGCCTGGGCCTGGCGGCCTGGTAGCCCGCGATGGTGTTCGATGGCGCCGAAGCGGGCGCGCTGCAGCAAGCGGCCGAATGGCTCGCGGCCGGTGAGCTGGTCGCCTTCCCGACCGAGACGGTCTACGGCCTCGGCGCGCGCGCCGACGATGACGCCGCGGTCGCGAAAATCTTCGCTGCCAAGGGTCGGCCGGCCGATCACCCGCTGATCGTGCACGTCGCCGACGCCGAGCAGGCCGAGGCCTTCGCGAGCACGGTGCCCGCCGTCGCACACCGGCTGATGCAGGCGTTCTGGCCCGGCCCGCTCACACTGATCCTGCCGCGCGAGCCTGGCATGGGTGCGGCGGCTGCCGGCGGGCAGACGAGCATCGGGCTGCGGTGCCCGTCGCACCCGGTCGCGCGGGCGTTGCTGGCGTTGACACATGGGCTCGGCGTGCCGGGGGTCGCCGCGCCAAGCGCGAACCGGTTCGGCCGCATCAGCCCGACGCAGGCCGCGCATGTGGCGGAAGAGTTCGGCGACGCGCTCGCGGTGCTCGATGGTGGCGCGTGCGAGCTCGGCATCGAGTCGAGCATCGTCGATTGCTCGCGCGGCCACCCGGTGCTGCTGCG
>JBDUAG010000554.1:0-3251 GCA_040004785.1 Burkholderiales bacterium
CGATCCCGCGCTGGCGCTCGTCGATGCGCACCACATCGTCAGCGCCAACGCTGCGGCGCGTGCGCTCGGCATCAAGCCGGGCCTGAAGCGTGCCACCGCGCTCGCGATCGCGCCGCAGATCACGCTCGGCCTGGCCGACGCGGCGCGCGATGCGCAGGCGCTGCGGGCCGTGGCGCACACGGCGCTGGCGTTCACGCCCAACGTCGTGATCGAGCCCGGCCCGGCCGATGCCGCGCCGCACACGGTGCTGCTCGAAGTGCAGGGCAGCCTGCGCTACTTCGGCGGCTTGCCCGCGCTGCGCAAGCGCCTGCACACGGCACTCGCGCCGCTCGGTCACCGACTGCACACCGTCAGCGCCGCCACGCCCCTGGGCGCGGCGCTGCTGGCGCGCGTGCACCGCGAACTGGATTGCACCGACTCGGACGCCACCCGCCGCGCCTTGGCCGCCACCCCGGTCTGGCTGCTGGGCCCCGGCCGCGCGCATTGGGAAACGTTGCAAGGCATGGGCCTGCGCACCATCGCCGATCTGGGCACTGTGCCGCGCGCCGGCCTGGCGCGGCGCTTCGGCGAGCAGGTGCTGAGTGAGGTCGACCGCGCGATGGGCACCAAGCCCGATCCGCGCGAGCCGCTCGCGCTGGCACCGAGCTTCGACACCCGCCTCGAACTCTTCGCCCGCGCCGACACCGGCGAGCAGCTGCTGCATGGCGCGGCGGTGCTGCTGGCCCGGCTCTCGGCGCAGCACGCCTTCGCGCGCCGCTTCACGTTGCTGATGCACCACGAGCAGCGTTCACGCCGCGACACCACCCAGCCCGGCATCACCACGCTCGAGATCGCGCTGGCCGAGCCGTCGCGTGACAGCGTGCACCTGCTGGTGCTGCTGCGCGAACGCCTTCTCGCCCTGCAGCTGCCCGCGCCCACGCTCGAACTCGGCCTGCACGCCGAAGACATCGCGCGCCGCGCGCCGCCCAACATCGAGCTCTTCCCAACGCCCGCCTCCGAGCACGAAGGCCTGATCCGCCTGATCGAGCGCCTGCAGGCCCGGCTCGGCCCCGCGCAGGTGACGCGCATCGCGCCCGTGTCAGAGCACCGGCCCGAGCGCGCCACCGTGTCCCGTCGGGCCGATGCACAGATGCGCCCGGTGCGTGCGGCGCCTGCCGATCTTTCCAAGAACCTGTTGATGCGCCCGGTCTGGCTGATGCGGCAGCCTGAACCCTTGCGCGAGCGCGACATGAGCCCGCTCCTCGACGGCCAGGCGCTGCGCCTGCTCAGCGGCCCCGAACGCATCGAAACCGGCTGGTGGGATGCCGACCTCGTCGAGCGCGATTACTACATCGCCCAGCAGCCGGGCGGGGCGCTGGTGTGGGTCTACCACGCGCGCCGGCCGGTGGCGCCGCAGTCGCCGAGCTGGTTTCTGCAGGGGCGGTTCGGCTAGGACGTCGCCCTGCAATTCAGCGGCAGGAAATTCGCCGCCACGTCGGTGCGGTCGGTGCCCTTCAAGGTCATCTTGGTGACCGCGCTCGCGTGGCCGCAGACCCAGGCCACCGGCACGATCGGCGCGTCCTCGACGACGGCAGGGCGCAGCGACAGCGTCTTGCCGCGGATCGCGCCGTTGGCGCGGTTGCCGAAGGTGACGTGGATCGCGCCGCCCTCGACCGCCAGCGAGCTCACGAAGTTGCTGACGATCTTGTCGGCGGCCGGCAACCCGGCCGCGGCGTTGTCTGCGGGCAGCGCGCGGCCCAGGGTCCAGAACGCCGCGACCGGCGGTTTCGCGATCTCGGCCAGCTTCATCGCCTCGACGATCTGCTCGCGCACGAGCCGATCCTGGATGCTCGGGATCGCGATCGTCGCGAGGATGGCGACGATCGCCAGGACAACCACGATCTCGATCAGGGTGAAGCCGCGCGCGCGTTCCTTCATCGGCAATGCGAAGGCGACGACGTCATGCAACCCGCCCGAACCACCACACGCTCAGGCTCGCCGCCAGCACGACCAGCAGCGCGCCGAGCGCGGCGAACAGCGCGCTGATCTCGGTTTCCTTCTTCTCGACGATCAGCTTGGTGGACAGGCCCTGGTAGACCTTCTTCAGGTCCTCTGCCGTGCCGGCGTAGAAGTAGTCGGCGCGGGTCAGGTTGGCGATGCCCTTCAGCGTGTCTTCGTCGAGCCGCACGCGCATCGACCAGCCCTCAAAGCCGATCGTCTCGCCCTCCTTGGTGCCGACGCCGACGGTGTAGACGCGCACGCCGCGGTCGGCGGCCATCTTCGCGGCTTCGAGCGGGTCGGGGCCTGTGGTGCGCTGGCCGTCGGTCAGCAGGATGATCGCGGCCGATGGGTACGAGCCCGGCGGCACCGGCGTGAACTCGGGCTTGGGCTTGTCGTTCGGGCCCGGCGGCATCGCGCGCTGGCCGGTGATCTGCGAGAGGTCGATGCCGGAGTCGGGGAACAGCGTCGCGAGCGAGAGCACGATGCCGCTGCCGATCGCGGTGCCGCGCTGCAATTGGAAGCGTTCGATCGCGGCGACCACGTCGTCGCGGCTCAACGTCGGCGCCTGCACCACCGCGGCGGTGCCGGCGAACTGCACGACGGCGATGCGCACGCTGCGCGGCAGCTCGGCCACGAAGGTCTTCGCGGCCTCCTTCGCGGCGGTGATGCGATCCGGCAGCACATCGGCCGCGCGCATGCTGCCGGAGACATCCATCGCGAGGATGATCGTCTCCTGCTGTGACGGCAGCGTGATCACCGCGGCCGGCCGCGCCGCGGCGAGCAGCAGTGCGGCGATGGCGACGAACAGCAGCGCCGGCGGCAGGTGGCGGCGCCAGGCCACGCTCTTGCCCAGCGCCTCGCGCACCAGCCCGAGGCTGGCGTAGCGCAGCGTCGTCTTCTTGCGGCGGCTCTGCAGCCACAGGTAGAGCAGCACCAGCAGCGGCAGCGCGATCAGGCCCCACAGCATCTCGGGCCAGATGAAGGTCATCGGCAAACTTTTCATCGCGCCGCCCCGTTCGCGGCGACGAGGTGGTCCGGTGTGCCGGCGCGCCCGGTCTTGCCGCTCCAGTTTGCGAGCCGGCTGCGCTGCTTGCGCAGGTCGGCGAAGCGCAGGATCGCGTCCATCAGGTCGTCGTCGGTCGCGAGTTCCAGCGTGTCGACGCCGGCGCGCGCCAGGCCTGAAAGCAGCGCGGTCTCGCGCCGCTCGGCCGCCGCAGCGAAGCGCTCGCGAAAGCCGCGGTCGTGGGTGTCGACGACGAGTTGCTCGCCGC